>JAUNAE010000617.1 GCA_030527765.1 Eubacteriales bacterium | reverse complement strand
GGAGCATTCCTGTTAAGTAATAAATGACAGGTTTGCAAAAAAAGAGTGTCCCACTTAGAATAATGATTGTTAACTTGGCGGTTAATAAAAATCATTGTTCAGAGGAGACACCCACAAATGAATTGTAAACAAAATCAGAAAATCAATCAAGTAAAAGATTCAACTTTGGTGGTAGGAATCGATATCGGAAGCACCACACAGTATGCGAGGGCTTTCGACTGGCGAGGCATTGAACTTGGGAAAGTCTTTAAATTCAGCAACAGCAGAGAAGGATTTGAAAGCTTCAAGAGTTGGATGCAGCATTTGCAGGACAAAAACAAGAAGTCGGATGTTATCGTAGGAATCGAACCGACTGGTCATTACTGGTTTGATTTTGGAGCTTACCTTGAGGATGAAGGCATCCTTTTGGTTATGGTAAACCCTTATGCGGTAAAGCAGTCCAAGGAACTGGATGACAACAGCCAAAGTAAGAATGACAGAAAAGATCCAAAGGTAATAGCAAAGCTTGTTATCGATGGACGATATTCAGAGCCATACACGCCGGATGGTGTGTATGCAGATCTAAGAGTTATGGTGGCCAATCGTAAGAGACTTGTCAGGGAAATGACCCAGATCAAAAACAGATTTGCCAGATGGTTCGCCATATACTTTCCGGAATACGGTGATGTATTCGGAGACTATGAAGCACAAAGCAGTATGTTGCTTCTGAAAGCAGCATGTACTCCAAAGCAGGTAGTGAAACTTGGAGCCGAGAAAATCAATCAAATCTGGCGGGATGCGAAGATAAGAGCTGTCGGAATGAAACGGGCAACGACCCTGTGTGAGACAGCAAAACGAAGCATAGGCTTAAAGAAAGGCTCATCGGCTGCCGAGTATGAAATGAAACTTCTGCTTGCGGACTACGAATATAAAAAGGCACAGTACGATGCCATAATGGTGGAAATAGAACGACTGTGTAAAGAGATACCCGAAAGCGAGCAGATGCTTGCCATCAAAGGTATCGGAGTGATCACTGTAGCGGGATTTCTGGCAGAAGTAGGTGATGTGAGACGTTTCGAATCACCGAGGCAGATACAGAAGCTGGCTGGACTATCACTACGGGAAAACAGCTCAGGGAAGCATAAAGGACAGACGACCATCAGTAAAAGAGGTCGAAGTAAGCTACGAGCCGTGTTGTTCAATGCAGCAATTCCCCTGATATCCAGGAACCCGGAGTTTCGGTCTATGCACAAGTATTACACAACCAGAGCAAACAATCCGCTGAAGAAGAAACAATCAGTGATAGCCATCAGCTGTAAGCTGATACGAGTCTTTTATGCAATCCTGGCAAATGGAGTAACCTATGATCCGGAGAAGATGATCTCCGACATTCACAGGCCATTACAGGTAGCATAAGAAAGACAACTGTGAGATTCAGGAGACGTCCGCCGAAAGGTGCTGAGTCAGGCAGAAAAAGAATTAGAAAACAAACATAGAGAGCCAAAGTCAGATTTTACACCCTCAGAGCACAGACTCAGTTTTGGAGCATCATGACGTCCCCTTTATGGATAAGCAGAACGAAGGAATTAAGGACCCGGAAATATCGGAGATCCCGTATGATATGGGAGGTTAGGCTGCCGTAAGGAGTTGGGGAGAAGAAGGCCAATCATAGCAAAATAAGACGACGTCTTATTAAGTGCACCCTCATCATCCATAAATCCATGAATTTAGGCCAAGGGGAATGGCATCGACTTAAAAGACTTATCTATGTAAAGAAGAAAAAGTAAGAAAAAACGAGTTAACAAGAGAACGACTAAGATTAATATGGGAGG
>JAUNAE010000124.1 GCA_030527765.1 Eubacteriales bacterium | reverse complement strand
GAACCTGTGGATCATTTTTTATATCAAGTGTGCAACTTCATTTTACAATCGGCGCAAAGAATTTAGTTGCATATTTCAGTGCAAGCGGAACGACTGCAAGAGTAGCAAAAGAAATGGCAAATGCTTCCGGTGCGGATCTATATGAGATCAAGCCGGCTGTAGCATATACAAGTGCGGACCTGGACTGGATGAATAAGAAGTCCCGCAGCTCAGTGGAAATGAATGATCCCTCAAGCAGACCTGCGCTTGCAGATACGGATGCAAATATCGCAGCTTATGACACCGTTTTTGTTGGATTCCCGATCTGGTGGTATGTAGCACCTACGATTATCAATTCCTTCCTTGAGGCGTATGATTTTTCAGGAAAGAAGATCGTGCTCTTTGCCACAAGCGGCGGAAGCGGATTCGGAAAGGCAGTTGCAGGACTTAAAAAATCTGTTGCGGCAGACACGGAAATTGTTGAAGGCAAGCTCTTAAACGGAAGAGTGAACGCAGCAGATCTTAAAGCATTTGTAGAAAAAATGCAGTAAGATAGAGGGAGATGTCAGAGATAAAAGGAATCTGACGTCTCCCTTTTATTAAGTCGTGGAAAGGGGCGGCATATAACATAGACAGAATAATATACGGCAGAAGGTGGACAGAAATTATGCCTAAGAGCGGAGTTTACAAAAGCAAGAAGAGATGAAAGGATACAAACAATGACAGAGATGATGATGAATCCATTTACAAAATTCGATAAGGAATGGGCGCTTGTAACAAGCGGAACAAAAGAAAAATTCAACAGTATGACGATTTCATGGGGCTCTGTGGGAACACTGTGGTTCAAATCCATCGTGACCATTTACATCAGACCGGACCGCTATACCTTTGAGTTCCTTAAGGAGAATGATACTTTTACATTATCTTTCTTCGGGGAAGAGAATAGAGAAGCTCTGCAGATCATGGGTAGCCGGTCAGGAAGAAATGTAGATAAGGTGGAGGCAGCAGGGCTTACACCGGAATTTCTGAAAGACGGTATTACATATAAAGAAGCAAAGCAGACAATTATCTGCAGGAAACTTTATATGCAGAAAATGAATCTGGATGCAGTTCCGGAAGAAGCTCGCAGGTATTATGAGACAGATGCAGACATGCATCATATGATCATCGGCGAAGTTATCAAAGTTGAAAATCCGTAATAAAATCAAATGTAACACTTGACGATACAACTGTGCTGTGTTATATTACTTGATGTAACAAAGAACACTACAACAAAGAAAATATTTATGGAGGATCATATAATGGCAAACTTCGCAAAGGTAAATGCAGGAAATGAAGCAAGAGTGGAATTACATGACAAACTGGGATTAACAGGAGCGGAGGTAAGTATCAACAATCTTCCCGCAGGAGCAGGTGTTCCGTTTGTTCATTCACATAAGAAAAATGAGGAGATCTATGTAGTCCTCTCGGGAAAAGGAAAGGCAGTCATTGACGGAGAAACAATTGAACTTGCTCAGGGAGATTGGGTAAGAGTTGCTCCTGCAGCAAAAAGACAGTTCTCAGCTGCTGCAGACGAGGCAATCAGCTTTGCATGTATTCAGGTGAAGGAAGGTTCTCTTGAGGGATATACCGCAGATGATGCAGTATTAGGATAAAACAAAGATAATAAAAAAGAACTCTGCGGGATATCATTCCACAGGGTTCTTTTTTTATCTTTATATCGGTAGTATGTAATAAAAAGAGTTGATGTAATTGGTTTTATATAGTAATATCAGAGCGAATAACTGTTTTATATAAAACAAATACAGTACAAATCAGAACAATTACAAAAGATTGGACGCGGATATATGAAAGAGGCAATTAAAATCAGAGGTGCCAGAGTGCACAATCTCAAAAATATTGATGTGGATGTTCCTCTGGGAAAAATAGTCGGGATATCCGGTGTGTCGGGCTCCGGAAAGTCTTCACTGGCACTTGGAGTGATCTACGCGGAGGGATCCAGAAGATACCTGGATTCTTTATCGACCTATACCAGACGCAGGATGACATTTTCTGCTAAGGCAGACGTGGATGAAGTGCTGTATGTTCCGGCTGCTCTCGCTATGCATCAGCGTCCCGGTGTTCCGGGAATGCGCAGTACATTCGGAACGGGAACGGAGCTGTTAAACAGTTTGAGGCTGATGTATTCGAGACTGGCATCCCATAGATGCCCGAACGGTCACTATGTGAAACCTTCATTAAATGTGGCATCGGATAAAGATCTTATCTGCCCGGAGTGCGGCGAGCATTTTTTTGCGCCGTCCGCAGAGGAACTTGCATTCAACAGTCAGGGAGCTTGCAGATGCTGCGATGGAACGGGCATCGTACAGACCGTGGATATCGATACACTGGTTCCGGATCAGAGTCTGACGATCGATGAGGGAGCGGTACTTCCGTGGCAGACGCTGATGTGGTCTCTGATGAAAGATGTATGCCGCGAGATGGGCGTACGCACGGACATACCGTTTAAGGATCTGACAAATGAAGAGAAAGAGATCGTCTATCATGGTCCCGCAGTAAAAAAGCATATTTTATATAAGGCAAAGAGTACCAATCAGGCGGGAGAACTTGATTTTACCTATTATAATGCGGTCTATACCGTGGAGAATGCGCTCTCAAAAGTAAAAGACGAAAAAGGCATGAAGAAGGTGGAGCGCTTTCTGAAGCAGGGAGTATGTCCCGAATGCAAAGGCACAAGGCTCTCCGAGCGCGCAAGAGCGCCCAGACTTATGAATATTTCTCTGGATATGGCTTGTCAGAAGACTCTCGGAGAACTGGTGGAGTGGGTCAAAGAAGTTCCTGACAGCTTACCGGAAGAGATGAGACCGATGGCGAAGAGCATATGCGACTCATTTTCGGGAAATGCAAGACGTCTGATGGACCTGGGGTTATCGTATCTGACGTTGGACCGGGCGGCCTCTACTTTATCGAATGGTGAGAGACAGCGCATGCAGCTCGCCAGAGCGGTTCGAAATCGAACTACAGGAGTGCTCTATATCCTGGATGAACCGTCTATCGGTCTGCACCCGGATAATATCAGAGGATTGATAGGAGTTATGCAGGATCTGATCGATGACGGAAATTCGATCGTTCTGGTGGATCATGACACGCAGGTGCTGGAAGTCAGCGACTGGCTGATCGAGATGGGACCGGAAGCGGGAGCCAAAGGCGGATATGTTATCGCTGAGGGCACCGTCACAGACCTTTGCCGAAATCAGAGATCGAAAATCGGACCGTTTCTCAAAAACAATACATCCGAAATAATAAAAAAACGGACCTCAAACGAGGAATTGTTTGCAAACGGAACGATAGAAATGTTTACCGACCGGATACATACGGTAAAGCCGCTGGAAGTATCAATACCGAAGGGAAAACTAACAGTAGTTACGGGCGTCTCCGGATCCGGAAAAACAACGATGGTACTGGAAAGCCTGATACCGGGAATTAATGCGATGGTGCAGGACAGACAGCTTCCGGAACACGTAAAGCATATCCGGGCGGAAGGCATAAAGCATATCAAACTCATTGATGCGACACCGATTGGAATCAATGTGCGGTCTACGGTTGCGACCTATGCAGACGTTCATGATGAATTGAGAAAAGTCTACGCAAGACTTCCGGAAGCAAAGAAATTCGGATTCAAGGCAGGTGATTTTTCATATAATACCGGCAGGCTCAGATGTCCGGTCTGTGACGGAACCGGTGTGATAAATCTCGACGTCCAGTTCCTGCCGGATGTGACGATTTCCTGTCCCGAATGTCACGGAAGCAGATACCAAAAGAGTGCGGAACTGATCAGACGCACTCCGAAACATACGGAACAGAGCTATTCACTTCCGGAGCTTATGGATATGGACGTCAGCGATGCGTTAAAGGTGTCACAAGATCTAAAGAAAGTGAGAGAGAAGCTCTCAGTCTTAAATGACCTGGGCCTCGGATATCTGACTCTTGGAGAGGAAACTCCGAGTTTATCCGGAGGTGAAGCGCAGCGATTAAAGCTTGCCAGTGAAATGGGAAAAGGGCAGGAAGATACTGTCTTCGTGTTTGACGAGCCCACTATAGGACTTCATCCTCTGGACATCCGGACCTTACTTAAGGTGTTCGAGCATCTGGTGGAGCAAGGTGCAACCATCATTGTAATCGAACACGATTTGGATGTGATTCGAAATGCGGATTATATCATTGATATGGGACCCGGAGGAGGAGAAGCGGGAGGCCGGATCATTGCATGCGGAACCCCCGAAGAGGTAAAAAAATGTAAAGAGAGCATCACAGGTAAATACATCTGAAGAAAATTCTTATAAAAATCCATTAATAGAACAGCAGCCAATACAGAACGGTATATGGCTGCTGTTTTATTCTCTGCGTAACAGTAATATTCTCTTTTCATTTAATAACTGATCTTAACGACATCTTCCAACACTTCAGCTATATCTCCGACTATCGTCATTCCGCGGTTTTCAATGCCTTCCGGCAGATAATCATATTTGTCATTGACTCCGATATAAAAGGATCGGGGCAGAGCTCTTGTCAGTTCCCAGAACGGCTCCTGAATGAACATAGGTGTCATTCTTCCCACACCAAGTTCCAGGAAGAGGATCTTATCATCCTTATGTGTCTGAATATAATCGGAGATCTTCTCATACTGTTCATTATATTTGGTGCCCTGTAAAAAATTGCCATAGCCGCGAACCCATGGAAATGCTTCGGCTCCGCAGTGCGGACAGCGAGGAATCATGTCGGCGGGGATAGCGGTATTCTCACCCATTGCTTTGATCATTTCATTTACAGGTTCTACGGAGTCCCAGGTGTCATCTGAGCACTGTCTGCTGCACTGAAAGAAACGATGATCACCTTGAATTTCAGCAACTTTTTCCTCCGGATACAATTTCATAAACTGTGTGTCCTGATTCGTGGTTAAGATAAAGAAATCTTTATCTCTGAGCAATTTGTCCAGATCCAAATACGGTTTTCTTACCTCGGCAGTCTGCGTGGTGTGAAGAAAAGTTGCCAGATATCCCCATTTCTCTGCCGGATCGGGGTAGCGGTAGAAGGAGCCCGCAAAAGCACCTTTGAAGCCATATTTTTTGGCATATTTTCCAAAGTATTTCCGATAGGAGGCATTATCCTCATAATAAAAATCGCCGCCGCCGGCAGCGGATAATCCGGAGGCGCCGCCTACGATGACGCAGTCTGCCTCCTTTATTTTCTCTGCGAAAAGTTTAATCTGTTCAGCATATGGAAGCGGTTTCTTTTTACTTAATGCATAGACCGTCTGACCCATAGAATACAGATCGTATCTTGCAGAATAATTCATTTGCGTGTGATTTACTAATTCTTCGTATAAACTCATATCTATATATTCTCCTTGACGAATTGAAATATTGTTGACATACTGTACAAAAACGAGAGTATCGATTCTATATAGAAAGTACAATGACAAAAAATCAAAAGTTGTAAGATGATAGACAGATTTGAAAATCTGTCAAAGATTTTAAGGGGAAAAAGCGAGTTAACCAGAGAAAAACTAAGCTTTATTTGGGAGGAATGATATATTCAGATGGCAAAAGAACGAAAAGCAGACAGAAGAACTTTATATACAATAAGAGCAATTAAAGATGCTTTTATAGATCTGGAGAAGGAAACTACATTTGAAAAAATCAGTGTAAAGGCACTGTGTGAGAGGGCGGAGATCTCCAGAGCGACATTTTATCTTCATTATGATTCTATCAATGACGTGCTGGATGAAGTGATAGACGAGGCCCTTCTTTTTTCGGAAAATGAAACCGGTACGGTCATAGATCTGGTGGATATTATTAAGTCGGGCAAATTCGAAATGCTCGGAGACAACGATATGATTCTGCCGGCCTGCCAGCGTATGGCAGATTCGGATAAGTATCATAAATTGTTTATGGATGCTTCTTTAAGTGAGTATATTATAGGAAGAATTGCAAAACATGAAAAGGAACATATTGTGCCGGAACTGATGGAACGATGTGGTCTTTCGGAAGAATATGCTGAGATGATCTTTCGGTTTATGCTGAACGGATCTTTCTATGTTAATAAATCTCTCGGATGGAAAAAGAATGAGAAATGGTACAAGTTTCAGAAGGTGCTCAGCGTATTTCTGGATGCAGGTATGAGTGCGGTTTCAGGAGAATGTCTCAGATAGCGGCTTTCCCGGGAAAAAACACCGCTTCCCCCGGGAAAACTTTCCCCACTTATAATGTTTTTTCGCCGTTTAAGTATTCATAGCCGGCATGTTACCCGGCAAAGTGAAACAGATCGATCAGGAAGATCCAGCTCAAACCGTAGTAGCATACTACAGCGACAAGGTCATTTACGGTAGTAATTAAGGGACCGGATGCAACTGCCGGATCAACATGAATTTTTTTGAAGAAAATAGGGATGCATGTGCCTACCAGGCTTGAAACCATCATTGATGTAAGGAGAGAGATTCCTATGCATCCGGACACTGCAAACGAAAACATGAAGGTCCTGTTCTTGACGAACATGATGAATAAGCCGAGAGCAATAAATGCGAGCATGCCTAATATAATTCCGTTAAATGCACCGACGCGCAGTTCTTTTCCGACGAGTTTGATTTTTTGTGAGAAGGTGAGCTGTTCATCCATCAGCACTCTGATCGTGACAGCAAGTGACTGCGTTCCGACATTTCCGGCCATGTCCAGGATAAGCGACTGAAAAGCCATAATCAGCGGAAGCTGACTGACAACACTCTCGAATGCACCGACGACGGTTGAGACACCCATTCCGAGGAGCAGTAGTGTCAGCAGCCACGGCATTCTCTTTTTGATACTGTTTATGAGAGGTTCTTTCAGATCTTCTTCCGCAGTTAAACCTGCCAGACGTGCATAGTCTTCACCGAGTTCGTTATCAATGATCTCGACAATGTCCATGGATGTGATGACACCGAGCAGTCTGTTATCTTCACTGAGAATCGGAATGGAATCTTCCGAGTAGTCTTTTAATGTCTCGATGCAGTCACTGATCAGTTCATTGCCGTATACATACGGATAGGATGTAACAATTATTTTTTCCAGTTCTTCGTTTTGGCGGGCACGGATCAGATCCTTCAGATCGATCGCTCCGTAATATTTGTTATCCTCAGCGAGCACGAATATAGTGCTGATATTATCATTGGCTGCAGCCTGACGAATTAATTCGCTCACAGCCTGCTTGATCGTTAAATTATACGGGATAGCTACAAAGTTTGTAGTCATGTGGCTGCCGATCTCATCTTCGTCATAGGTCGAAAGCAGTGAGAGAGCATTCCTGGTTTTACTGTCCAACAACTGCAGTATGACATTTCGCTTATCTTTGGGGAGCAGTCGGAATATTTTATTTAATTCCTCTACATCCATGTGCGATGCGATGGCGACGGCATTGCTAAGTTCCATTTCATCCAGTAACAAAACCGCATTTTCGGGTTCCAGATACTCGAAAATATTGGCGAGTGTGGTATTGTCCAGGATACGGCACATTTTTTGTCTCTTGTTTATATCAAGAGCAATATATGCATCAGCCAGGTCATTTTCGTGGTAATTTTGCAGTCTGTCGGCGATAACCTTCGGAGATTCATTGCAGTTTACAATGTCAATGATTTCAGAAATGTAATTCTTTACTTCAGTGTTCATAGTAAATTCCTCCTTTATTTACGGAAAATACAGTGAACACACGAGGTAAAACTATAGAAATGCATAGTGATTCCCGGATGTACAAATGTATTTTCCGATTTTTATTCGAACTTTTGGACTATGTCCATCCATGAAACCACTTCCTTTCTTTTTTAGATTTTTTTAAGAATTTAAATTTTTTATACTCTTGAAATTTTAAAATGTCAATACTTCAAAAGAGCCCGGTGGAAAAGATCAACGGGCTTTTTGTATGTTTTTGATATTAGTTGTATAATAGCAACATATATTCGGAGAAGAAGACTGAGGAAGCGGAGGAAAAGAGATGAATCATATTATTTCAAAATTATTGATGTATGGAGATATGGAGGAAGATTCGATCTTAATGCAGCTCGCAAACATTTGTGAGGCATTGGAGGATGAGTCGGTAAATATCAACCGGCTTCGAACCAGACTTCTGGTCCAGATCAAGAGAATGCTGCAGGTTGCAACCGATTATGGTTTTAATAAAAATATATGGCATAATTATCTGACCTATCTACTCATTACGAATGAGAATCCTTTCTCGATCACATGCGAGAAGGTCGGCGCGCAGGACGGAAGTGTCAATGATTTTGTGAAGGATGACTTTGCGGCCTTTAAGGAACTGTTCGACTATGATTTCTCCGAACTGGAGAGCAGATTAAGTACTGACTGTTTCACCAGACTGTCTCATTACACGGCAATACAGAAAACTGAGTTTATGTACAACAGGAATGTCAGCGAGAAGGTTCAAAAGCTGAGTGAGCAGCTTGAGCAGGCAGCGAACGCAGAGCAGTTCTTCCAAATCGTGACAGAGTTCTATCGTCAGTACGGAGTGGGAATGTTCGGCCTTAACAAGGCATTCCGAATCACGAATAATGAGACAAACGGTCCGGTGAAAATTATTCCGATCAACAATATGGACCGCGTAGTCCTCGACGATCTTGTCGGCTATGAGATCCAGAAAAAGAAACTGGTGGATAACACAAGAGCCTTTGTGGAAGGACGAAAAGCCAATAACGTACTCTTGTACGGTGACAGTGGAACGGGAAAATCCACAAGTATCAAGGCAATCGTCAACGAGTTCTATGAAGACGGTCTTCGAATGATCGAAATTTATAAGCATCAGTTTAAGGATATTTCCAATGTGATCGCGCAGATCAAGAACCGCAATTATAAATTTATCATCTACATGGATGACCTCTCCTTTGAGGAATTTGAGATAGAGTATAAATTCTTAAAGGCGGTTATCGAGGGCGGTGTGGAAACCAGACCGGACAATATCCTGATCTATGCAACATCCAACCGCCGCCATTTGATCAAAGAAAACTGGTCAGACCGCAACGATATGGAATTCGGCAACGGACTCCATCGCTCAGACACGATGGAAGAGAAATTGTCTCTGGCAAATCGTTTTGGTCTCAGCATCTGCTATTCAAAACCTTCTCAGAAGCAGTATTTCCATATTGTAGAGGAACTTGCCGCGAAGAACGGTATTACCATGGAAGTGGAAGAGCTGCATCGGGAAGCAAATAAGTGGGAGCTGATGTACGGCGGAATCTCAGGAAGAACCGCGCAGCAGTTTATCAATTACTTACTGAGTATCAAAGAGTGATCTAAGAAAAACCAAATAGGGATGTGAAATAATTCCCGTTACTTAACAGGAGGTCTATCAGAGCGATAGATCTCCTGTTTTGGATTAATAATAAATAGTTAAAAGAGGTGCGGAAATATTTTTATCGACAGAAATCACTGCCGAGAGATGTAGGGGAACTGCCGCAGGCGCATAGGGAATAAACGACATCTTTGTGGTCTCTGCCGTCCGGATACCGGAATTGCAGCAGGCGCATAGGGAATAAAACCGTATGCTACCTAAGTCCCTGCGGGATAGCTGCGGGCGACCTCGGGCCCGGGCTGACGGCATGGAAAACAACTCAAATTAATCTGTACGAGTGTAGTCTCAAAAAGCCTACATGGAGATATATTCTATTGATGTGACCCCCGAAAGTTGGACCTGCCGCCTATGCGGCAGGATGAGC
>JAUNAE010000616.1 GCA_030527765.1 Eubacteriales bacterium | reverse complement strand
AAACCATCTACATCTTCTCTGGTCTCATAAGCCTCTGCGAGGAAATGAGCTGCCAGGGACCAGTCTTCTTTCATAACGCCGGTCGGAGTCTCCATACCACCGTCGATGAGCTTCTGGATAAGCTCCTCAAATGCTGCTCTGGATACGTAATCAGCAGGATTGAACTCCTCACCGGTTACTTCCTCAATAGCAGTCTTGTTGTAGATAACACCTCTTGCCTCTACGCATACTGGGAAGCCAAGAACCTTACCGTCGATAGAGATAGCCTGTGTGGTATCCTTTACCCAATCCTCATCGGAAAGATCTACTGCGTGATCCGGTCCAAGGGAGTAGATATCCTTAGCGTCAACCATGGAGATGGTGTACGGCTCGCCGGAAGAATATCTGGTTGCCATATGAGCTGCTACGGTATCGCTGGAGTAGTTAACGTCAACCTTAACACCAGTCTCCTCATAGTACTTCTCAGCCATCTCTTTCAGCTGAGCATCGATCTCCATCTTGGAGTTGAAAATGCTGATAGAAACGTCATCAGCCATTACCGGGACTGCTGCAACGGAAGCTGCCATAGCTGCAACCATCAATGCTGCTAAACCTTTTTTCATGTGTCTCTTCCTCCTTCACGTGTATGCATATTATGAAATGCATCATAAGTTCCGAGTACCGGTCATACTGTTAAATCCTCGGAAAATCTGCTGTTTAGACCGCAGTTTCGCCCTCCGATTTAAGTAACCGGTTACTTTCCTGTTTATAGTATCATTGCAATATGCCAAAGTCAATCGGTTTTTTATATGCATATTAACCAAAACCTAAGGTGTGAAATTCTGGCATGTTTACCGAATACCCTTCCGTAACCGGTTATTTCTTGATAATTCCATCTGTTTTTGCTATACTTTACCAAAGGTATAGTAACCGGTTACTTAGGCTTATTTTCTATTATTATCATACATATTATTGTCCCCGGAGATAGTTATTTATGGCGAATCCTGTAAACAAAAAGAATGTTACTTTTGATGACATTGCAAAATATACGCATTTTTCTAAGACCACTGTCTCTCGTTTCTTTAATAATCCGGCATCGCTCACTCCCAAAAATCAGGAGATCATCCGTCAGGCTCTGATCGATCTGGATTATAAGGAAAACAAAGTGGCACAAATTCTGGCAAAAGGCAAAACCGAATTTGTGGGCATTATTGTTCCCAGCCTTCATCTGCATTACTTTTCAGAGCTGTTAAATCAGATCCTGCAGAGCTACGAAAAATACGGCTATAAATTTTTGGTGTTCGTGGGAAGTGAGAATGGTGATAACGAAAAACAATACATCGAAGAGCTGATGTCCTATCAGATCGAGGGACTCATTGTCATGAGTCATACCCTCCCCTCCAAGGACCTGGCGGCGCTGAACATTCCTATAGTAAGTGTCGAACGTGAAGATACCTATATCAGCAGTGTCAACTGTGACAACTATATGGGTGCCGTGCAGGCGGTCAGCCTTCTGCAAAAACATGACTGCGATATCATCATCCATGTCAATACTCCTACAAAGCCTGATATACCGGCTTATCAGCGTATTGTGGGCTTTCAGGATTTCTGTAAAGAGCATCATATTCCGCACGCAATATATATTCGTCCCATGGGTGATTCCTACTCTGCCACCAGCAGTGTCATGGAAGTTTTGATTGAAGATCTGGAAAAGCGCTATCCTGACAAACGCAAAGGTTTGTTCTTTGCCGATGATACCCGTGCAAATTGCTTCTTAAATCTTTTGCTTCGCCGCTATCAAACGCTTCCTTCTTCCTATAAGATCATTGGCTTTGATAATTCGCC
>JAUNAE010000615.1 GCA_030527765.1 Eubacteriales bacterium | reverse complement strand
GATGATCTGGTGGATCTCGTATGCAACAACATCGTTCACCCGGAAGATCAGATTATCGGAATTGCCCAGGCAGATGCCTATGAAGAATCTCTGTACATCATGGAAGAGATTCAGAAACGTGTCAAAGTACGACGCTTTATCAATACTTCCTATGATTACTGTACCGGTTCTCACGTAGGCCCGGACACACTGGCTCTGTTCTTCATGGCAGAAGACCGTGAATTGGCAAAATAAACGCAACAGAACCTCTATCGGATTTGCTTTGCATACCATAGTAACATACATAAAAAAGGAGACGAATCAAACGCATAATACGTCTGATTCGTCTCCTTTTTTGGCTTATAAGACAAAGCAGTATAAATACAATCTGTGTCACTCCATATAGTCACCTTCAGGATTCCATGAAATCCGTATCAAGAGCAACCATCAGCTTATAATCCGGGAACATCTTCTGTACTTCGGATACGATTTCTTCGTATACTTTTCCTCTATTCTCTGCATCAAAACTTACAATCACATCAAATCGAATGGTCTTATTGACTTCGTCCAGATAATATCCATGCATCTGATTCACATACTTATGAGCCATCACTGCTTTTCGAATCTGCTCCCGAACCTCAATGGCTCTGGCATCTTTGGTATTGATGGAATATACGCCGATCGCCGTCAGCAAAATGTGATGTTCCATAAGAACCTTCACCTGAATGCTTCGGATAAGGTTATCCAGCTCATTGGCAGTGAACGTATCCGGCACTTCAATGTGAACAGAGCCGCGGTACTCGTCCGGCCCAAAGTCTGCGAGAACAAGGTCATACACACCGGAGACTCCTTCGAATTCCAGCACAGTTTTCTTGATTTTTTTTGCGATTTCCGCATCCACCCGTTCTCCGAGAATTCTGGAAATTGTCTCACTGAGCATCTCAAATCCGGATTTCAGAATCAGGATGGAAATAATGGCACCGAGATATGCTTCCAAGGACAGATTCGTCAGGAGATAAATTCCTGCAGCCACAAGAGTCGAAGCGGAGATTATGGAATCCAGCGTCGCATCTTCCCCTGAATTCACAAGAGAATCCGAATTCACTTTGACACCAACGGATTTCACATAACGTCCCAGAAGAATTTTAACCAGAACACCTGCTGCCACAATGATCAATGCGACACTTGAGTAATCCGGTGTCTCCGGATGAATGATTTTTTTCACCGACTCTATGAGAGAAGTGATACCTGCATAAAGTACAAGGAAAGATATGGCCATGGCCGTCAAGTATTCAATTCGACCGTATCCGAACGGATGCTTCTTGTCCGGTTCTTTTCCTGCAAGGCGGGTACCTACAATGGTAATCAGACTGGAAGCCGCATCCGACAGGTTATTGACTGCGTCCAGCGTGATAGCAATGGAATGTGTCAGAACACCCACAGCCGCCTTAAACGCTGCCAGAAAAATATTTGCAGCTATCCCGAGAATACTGGTTCGTATAATCAGTCTGCTGCGCTGATTCTTGGATTCATTCATAAAGCATACTCCTTAAAAACATCTATTAGATTCATAGTAACAATCAAAGTGGACATTCACAGCCAATATTCCTCAAAGATTATTGTATCGTAGAATTTCCTGTAGAAAGTATTATAACATATTTTCCCAAATTCAAACAGGGAAAGTCTTTGCTGTCCAAATGGAACAAAAACGTCTATTCAGGAATAGAAAATATGCTAAAGTTATGTTAGACTAACTATCGTCATTTAAAACTTGCCTATGCAAATCAGATGGGAGAGGGCTCCCACCTCTACAGGCGATGAAAAAAACTTGAATCAGGAGGACAT
>JAUNAE010000123.1 GCA_030527765.1 Eubacteriales bacterium | reverse complement strand
GCTTTATCTGAGCATCTTTTTTCTGTTCTGAACTTCCGTAAAATGCACCCGGAAGCATAATATTTTCCATTACCGTAAGGCTGTCTATCAACGCTCTTCCCTGTGGAATAATTCCCATATTCTCACAACGAAATTTTGCCAGTTTCTCTTCAGACAGACTGTACAGATCTGTCCCATCTACCAGAACCTTTCCTTCAGAAGGTACTAAAATCCCGGATAAAATATTCAGTAGTGTAGATTTTCCACTTCCTGATCTTCCGGAAACCATCGTTACCCCGCTTCGAAGTTCCAATGATGTAGGTTCCAAAGCATAAAAGAAATTGGAAGTTTTGCGTTTTCTCATGTATTTTTTACTGATTCCATCACCCAAAAGTATCATGTCAGCTATCCTCCCTGAGTATTGTTCCTGCATCCACTTTGCACAACACTTTTGTCATGCCCGAAGAAGCAATGAAACCAAGAATCAGTGTAAAACCTATCGTCAATCCTGCTGCCAGAAAGATTTCCCGAATATTCGGAAGCAAGAACGGCATTCCAAGTCTTGCTTCAATCAGTCCTCGAAACAACCGCAGCACAGCACCACTCACGAGAATGCCGCAAGTTCCTCCTATTGCACTTAGAAGAAGGGTTTCTGTTCGGAGCATTCTTGTCAGGAGCTTATTTGATGCCCCCAGCACTCTCAATACAGAAAACTCTCTCTTTCTTCCCTGCATCATCAGACAGAAAGCAGCAATCAGCACACCAAAGACAAGGATCCATAGCACTCCCAACAGAATTTCCGCTGTATTTGAAATTCCACGAAGTCCATCAGCCACATTTGTCAACATGCTTTTTGTCTGAATCACTTCTGTTTTTCGCACATAAATTTTGAGATTCTGAGCAACTTTTTCAATATCATATCCTTCTTGAACCTTCACATAAACTGCCGACACCACTTCTTCCGGATCTCCATTAATCTTCAAATCATGGCCACTCTCTTCCGCAGCCTGAAGAAGTTTGCGAATGTTGTCCGTATTCGTATACACCGCTGTATCCAATCCGGTACCTGTGGAATCCAGACGTGCTGCCACCTGACAGTTTTGATTATATATACGGATATTCTCACCCACCTGTGCATTGACTTTGGAACCGACGACCACCTCATATTCTTTTAATGAATTGTTAAAACGTTTCTCTATCCATGGCTGAACAGAAAAATCTGTTTCCTGATCAATTCCGATCACCTGAACCGCCGAGGAACAGCAGTCTGCTCTGAGAGATGCCAGAAAAATCTGAGGAGAGGCCATCTCTACTCCTTCAATTTCTTTGATTTTTTCTACAACGGATTGATCCATATAGAAATAGCCGGTCGTACCATTCAGAAGTACCTGATCCAAATCCACTTTTGATCTGGCAGAAGAAGGAACTACAATAATATCTGCACCCAGCCTTTTTTCAAGACTGTTCATTCCATTCTTCAGACTGAGTATGAAAAGAGACCCACCAAACATTGTAATAGAGAGAAGACAAATCAAGCTAAGCAGAATCAGACTTCTTGCAGGCTTATGTTTCATATTCTTTAATGCCAGTGTCCTTGCACTCTTCACTTTCATTTCTCCTTTAAATCCATCAGATATTCTGCCAGAAACAATACTGCCAATATCCCTAGAAACAGCAGTGCAAACGGGCGCATTACCAAATTGCAGCGCATAGTATCCATCATACACAGAGGAATCACTCCTTTTGGAAGAGCCATTCCCGCAAGAGACAGAACCAGCCCGGAAAGTGCTATTCCTTTTCTCGCCATTCTCTGCTTTGTGAATACAAGAAATACCGCCAGAATTACCAGTATGATTCCTGCCCAGGTCAAAGTTCTTCCTGCATAATGGCAGGCACCATAATTTCCATCTTCATGAATACATGCCTGAAAAAAAGTCTGACTTCCAATTGCAAATATTGCAGAAATCACCAGAGTCAAAATTCCCACAAGAGATTCTTTCCGCTTTTTCATTCTTCTAATCCTACTCTACAAAATTCTCGTTAATAATTTCTTTTGCAACACGTCCATTTTTGAGAACAATGGTTCTCTGGGCAGCTTCTGCAACCTCCGGGTCATGGGTAACGACGATCAGTGTCGTGCCCTCTCTGTGAAGCTGTCGAAACAGATCCAATACAATGTTTTCATTTGCCTCATCCAGATTACCTGTCGGCTCATCTGCAAGAATCAGTTCCGGATGATTAATCAACGCTCTCGCAACACAGACTCTCTGCTGTTCCCCGCCGGAAAGCTGACTTGGAAGATGATGTGCACGATCTTTAAGACCCACACGATCAAGTGCTTCCAATGCTTCTTTCTCATCCGGCATAGAATGATAAAACTGGGAAACCATAATGTTTTCCACTGCAGTCAGATAATTCACCATATGAAACTGCTGAAAAATCAATCCGATTTTATCCCGTCGTGTCTCTGTCAGTTTTTTGCTGCTCTCCTTTGAAATGTCTACTCCATCCAGAAAAACTTCTCCGACAGAGGGTTTGTCCATGCATCCGATAATGTTCATCATGGTACTTTTTCCGGAGCCTGAAGGTCCCATAATTGCAACCCATTCTCCTTTATCCACATGAATGCTGACATTATCGAGTGCTTTCAGCTCTCCGTATATTTTTGATACGTTCTTCAATTCCAGAAGACTCATTTTGTTTACTCTCCTTTCAAAACAAGTGCAGGATCGATTGCCACAGCATGCTTCACCGGAAGCAGACAGGACAATGCCGCAATCACCATGGATACAATAACTGCCAGCGGAAGCAACAGCGGCTGAAGGGTAATAGAGGAACCAAATACCTGGATACTAACCACCTGGGCAAATACAAATCCAAGAATACCACCAAGAAGTCCACCTAAAAGTCCAAGGAACATTCCCTCTCCGAGGAATTCCATTCGAATGCTGTTGTCCGATGCACCCAATGCTTTTCTAAGACCAATTTCTCTTCTTCTCTCAGAAACAACCGCTGTCATAGTAGTGGAAACGCAAATCATGATCAACAAAAGCACAACGGCAGTTACAAGAAAGACAAGGGCCTGAAGTTTTGAAAGCACAGCGGTTTCAGAATGAGTAACTCGCTTTACAAGTCTTGCATTCACAAGATTATCCTCCTGTGAAATAACAGTTACATAATTTTCCAGTTCTTCCTGTGTTGCAGAAACGCTGAGTTCCATAACATCCAGAGCCTCCTCAGACCCCGTCAGATCTCCCATATCGCTCATAGACATGAATACGTATCCCTCTTCATCTCCACCCGTATCAAGAATCCCCGTAATTTTGAATGTTACTGTTTTTGCGGTATTCTCATCCTGTTTACTGTGTGAATGATTAATCGCTTCCGTTACTGCATTAGAAGTCAGTGTTGCACCGGAAATTGCGTCAATCTCCGAAGCATCCACAGGAATACTTTTTCCAATATACTGATCCGTATAATCCGATTTTGCACACTGTCCCCCCAGATCTTCTGTCTGCTTGGAAGCATCCACAATCAGTTCTTTAATTGTCTGGTCTTCTCCAATCGTCACTGTGACAGAGACCTGCTGATCATCCCATCCAATTGCATTTCCGTAGAGAGTTCCGCCGGATGATAATTCCTCAGCTCCTGTCTCTTCCTGATTATCAGATGTTGTCGTCGGAACATAAGTAAGTTCCATGATATCGCCGATTTTTGATCCGATCGTTTCTGCCACTTGTTTTCCAATCAAAACTTCGTGACGTCCTTCCGGATAGGCCCCTTCAATTTGAAAATACGGACTTGTCTTCTGAATCTGCTCAAAATCTGTTCCTGCGGCAGTGAAGGACTGCTGTCTGGAAATCATATCCACCCGAATATATTTGTAGGGGGATGCACCAACAAGATTCTCATCATGAATTTGTTTTAAGGCCTCTATTGCCCCGCTCATGGTCAGACCCTCCTGGGAATCTGCCATAAAAAGCATATTTGCACCATATCCTCGGAACTGAGCTCCCATCTGTCTCGGCACATCGTAATAAATGGTCAGAAGACCGGACAAAATTGTTGCTCCAATTGCAATGGAAAGCAGCGCAATCAACATTCTGGAACGGCGGCGCAGAAGTGCTGCAGTCACCATTCTCAGATACATTTTTCTCTTTGTCATATGAATCTGCTCCTATTTTTCATGCCTTGCTTCCGTGCAGTACTTCTGCAGGATCAAGACGAAGAACCATGCGAATTGCCGGCAGACTGCCTGCAATGGTTACCAGTGCTATCAGGAGTGCAACAATCGGAATCACCATTCCATTCATTTCTATAGCAGAACCAAAAACAGTTCTTCCAATCAACTGAGCGAAACCAAATCCCATGAAATAGCCGCCTACTCCACCTACCAATGCAGTAATCAGAACCTCCGTCATAATCAATCTTGTAATCGGTCCGTCAAAAGCACCTATTGCCTTGAGAAGACCGATCTCCTGCGCACGTTCCATAACACTTGCAGTGACTAGATTTGAAATACCGAGAGCTGCTCCAATGAGGCTAAGTGCCGTAATCAGCAGCATCAGAAGTTTGGTTTTGTCCAGAATCGCACCTTCGGAATCTGCAACCTGACGAACTGCAGATGCAGATGAATTCGAGATTGCTTCCTGAATCTGGTAGCAGATCGCACTGACATACGCTGTGCAATACCATGTCTCATAATCCGCAGCAGACAATGCGGCCGGATTTCTGGCGGCTCTTACGGCAAGTTCATTATCCGGTGTTGTGAGAGCACTTACTTCAATGGTCGCAACATTGCCTTCCAGATCACTGAGGTACTGCACAAGATCCAATTCTGCATATATTTCTTCATCTGCATCTCCACCTGCATCATAGATTCCGACAACAGATACAGACGCATTTCCTGCAGTTCCCTGAATCTCAAGAGTATCTCCTACGTGCACACCAATTTTTTCTGCGAGAATTGACCCAACCATGATTTCATAGTTCGAGTCTTTTTCCTGTTCATTGATCCATTTGCCTTCTTTTAGTTCCCACCAGCTTCTGAGCCCCTCAACACCTGCATCCAGAGACTCTCCCGTCGGAAGATCCAGATGGTGATTAAACCAGGTTCCAACAACCTTCGCTGTCGACTGATCCGGCAATACCACCTGAGTTTCCAGAAATGGAGCAAAATCTGTAATATTAAACGCCCAGAAAATTGTTTTGATTTTTCCCAGCTCATCTTCCTTCAAATAAGAAGTACTTAGAGCGGTTCCTCCCTCTTCTACGGAGTACAAATCCGATAGCAGTGAGGAATCTTTTGGTTTTACAGTGATATTTGCACCGTAAGTTTTCAGTTCCTCATTTACTTTATCTCCAACATCCATCACTGTATTCAGCATTGCTGTAGCAAGAGATGCTCCCAATGCAATCGTAAAAGCAATCAGGAACATTTTGCCCCTCTGCCGAATCAGCGCTCCTTTTACCATTCGGAAAAACATACGGTTCTCTCCTTATTTGAATTCTTTCGCTCCATCAATAATATCCTGAAGAGCAAAAAACATCTTTCCATCTTTCACTGTATATGCCAGCGGAATCGGATTACATCCACCCTTGAAGCCGATTGTCTGAATATTCATAACTACATCACAACGCTTGCAGACCACCTGGTCTCCACGCTCATAATATCCGGCATCTCCACATACATCCCAGGCATCCAGACCTACTCCATAGGCAGCTGACCCCGGTTTCTTAATCACGATCCAACGGACAGCGATATTATCTTTCGTCTTATACTCAAAGCGATGGAGATGCCCATCCTCAACTTCAGTAATCGGTACGATAATCTGGTCTTCTTCCACGGTATATTCCTCCGGCGATGACAGTTCGACAGTCTTATTCGTGTACGCCTTAACCACCGTCAGAATCGTCACTGCAAGGCAGAAACATACAAGTACCGTCTCTGCTCCGTGACGGTTTTTTCTTCCTATTGCCTTCCATCTGCGAAGCTGCGCCGGATTTTCATATGGATCAATCACTTTTCGATACTGAATAATCAGCGCAATACAGATACAAACTGCTGTAGCCGCCACCAAAATTGTAAACAATACAGTATTGTTTGCTACAAACTTTGTAAGTGGAAATGCCCATGGAAAATCAGCCTTACTGTACTTTGGAAAAAAATCCGGAAGCCATTTTGCTCTGGAAACCCAGGGACGGAGAGCCTGTCCGACACAACGGAATGCATTGATGAGTACAGCAACATTCAAAGCCCAGAAAAAAACATTGAAATTTCTGAGTGCACGAATACTTTTTGCCAGATAATGTCCGTAAATATAAAGAAGAACCAATGCAAAAATCCAGCCAAGAAGGCGATAAAGAAATGCAAGTGACACCACTCCACTCTTACCCGTATCAAATAAAAACGGATATGAAATTACATCCGGCACTTCATAAAACAAAAGAAGCAGCAATAACAGGCCTGCAAAGATTCCCATAATCACGGAACCCTTCGACTGTTTTCTTTTTTCCTCACTTCCGGAATATATACATGAAAAAATCACGTACAGAACAGAAAGCGCTGTCGTGAAAAGAAAAATCCACAAATTCCATTTGTTTGTTGCAACTTTACTCGTAAGATTCTTAGCAAGAGCCATAATAATGGATGCAACCATACCTCCGATGATTCCGGCTCTCATCAGCTGAACGTTGTTTTTCCCCCAGACTCTTCTCCCGTACTCCAACAGCATAACCAGAAGAGTTACTGTTATAAACAAGTCCTCTGTAACCGTAATTAAATAATTCAGCAATGTATCTCCTCCAATCGAATTGTCCGCCGCATGCAAAAATATTTTTGTATAACGAAACCAAACTATGATTCTTCCGTTTCTTTCTCCGGCGAATCATAGTCTGGTTCGTAATTTGCCTGATGCGTTTAATCCTGAAGTTTAATCAGATGATTTCAAACTCAATTCTTACGCCTGATTACCACTCCTGCGGAACATATTCCCAATCAGTAAACTCAACAACGATTGGTTCTTCCCAGAAGTTTCCGGAAACACCAGTCTCCTGATCTACATGAAGCAGATAACCGTTCTCTGCCGGGCTGTAGAAAGAGCATTTCAGTGTGTAAGTTCCTGCATCCGGAAGATTGATGTTTGCACCATAGTGCGGGCCATCGCTTGCTGCCATTGGCATGAAATCTCCCTCAAGAACTGTTTCTTCGGATTCCTGATCAATGATCTCATATTTAACAGTCATGTATGGAACCCAGTCACCAACACCAAATCCAAGTTCATTCTCAAGTGCAGAAACATCAGCCTCGATATGAAGGTTGGAATCTTCCTTGGAAAGACCTGCAGACTCAGCTGGCTCCATCTCTACCGGCTGGAAATATACAGCAGCAACATGAAGAACATCTACGTCCTGCTCCTCACCGATTGGAAACTCCTCAAATCCAGCTTCCTCAGCCATAACTCCGGATGCGCATCCAAGAGTCATCATAGCAGCTACTGTCAGTGCAAATAATTTTCTTTTCATAATAAAATCCTCCTGATTTGATGTCCGCATTTTTGCGGATAAATGGTATCTATACCATAAAGGGCAGTTCTCACGTCATCTATTTCCGGTGAAATCTCCCGTGGTATCATAAATAAATATTACTGTTCAGTCTGAAGTTTTTTGATTTCTGCGTCCTTCAATGCCAGCTTATTTCTATAATGAGCCATCATAAAGGTGACAAGAAGAATTACTGCAAGAATCAACTGCGGTACCAGTGTTTCCAGATACGGATAAATTCCGAAGATCTGTACAATATCATTTTCCGGAATTCCGGTTACTCTGAGAACAACATCGAAGACTCCGCCTTCTGCAAACTCTTTGATTCCGGATCCAAGGAAGGATACACACATAACCGCCATCAGAATACTGGTTGCTGTGAAGAATACTTTGATTGGAAGTTTAATAGACAGTTTCGTAATTGCCAGATAAACAAATACCAGAAGCACACATCCTGCAAAGAAGCCTCCCCAAACCATATTTGCATGTCCTTCACTAAGCATTGGCTGGTAGAACAGTACAACCTCTGCTCCTTCACGGAACACTGCAAGAAAAGCAGTGAATGCAAGTGCGAAGGATGAACCTCTCTCTACTGAAGACTGTACTTTGTCATCAATATATCCAGACCAGGCTGCAGCCTCAGATTTGGAAATCATCCAGTTACTTACGTAGAAGAGAACACACACTGCAATCAATGCGGTAGCACCTTCAATAATTTCCTGAGACTGTCCGGCACCTGTCCATGCCTGTTTCACAAAATACAGAATTGCTGCTGCTACAAAGCTTGCCCCAATTCCAAGAATTCCACCGACGTAAACGTTCTTAAGACTTTTCCTGTTGCCGCTTTTTGCGAGATACGCAATAATTGCAGCAATAACAAGAATTGCTTCCAAACCTTCTCGAACAATAATTCCAAATGCTGCAATAAATGTCAGCCAGCTCTGATCTGCCTCAGTTCCTTCCTCTTCAGCAGCTTCTTCTGCAGCGGCTGCCGCTTCTTCCGCCTGCTGTTCGGCAATTTTCTCGTCAATAACGGTTGCTTTTGCTGTAAGTACATTTTTCAGTTCTCGAATATTTCTCTGAACAGCTTTCTTCTGGAACTTTTCACCTTGCAGCAATTCCATGAGCGTCTGGAATCTCTGCTCTGTTTCGACACGATCTTCCACCGACAGCTCGGTAAAGAGTTTGTGATCCAATCCAGATTCCTCATACACCATATAATATGCCGTCTGCGTATTATCGAGAGCTGCAGTAAAGTCCTTTCCTTTGTACGCTGTAAAAGCCGTCTCCAAAAGTTCATTGCACGCCTCCGCAGCTGCTGCCCAGCTCGCATAAGTAACTGCAGCATTCGGATCTCCCGCATACTCTGCATACGGATCTGCAGCAACCAGTTCTCCGTCTTTATAATACTTTGTAACAGTTGCTTCTTCTCCATCTTTTGCCGCCAGCTTATTTCCATCCTCACGAATCATGGATTTCAGCTTATTCAGTTCTGTGCGGACTTCTTTCTGTATTTCCGCATCCTGATTATCTTTTTTCACAGCTGCCTTGCATGTAGAAAACTGAAGCTCAATCGCATTTTTACGAGGTCCGGAAATATAACTCATAGTCTGGCGTTCAAACCCTGTAACCTCATAAATCTTGAAATATGCATCGTTTACAGAATTGTATGCCGCTTTGTCATCTCCTGACAGATACTGTTCAAATGCAGCATCCAGATATTTGTCGATCTCGTCTGCTGCATCTCCCCAACGAGATTCTCCGGCAGACTCTGCAAAGACTTGTGCCACCGGCATCAACATCATCAGAAGCGTCAGAAACAGAATTACTGATTTCCTAAGCACTCTGCTTTTACTTTTCATAAAACTCCTATCCTCCATTCCAACTGTTCTACGGCTTCAAAAGTTAGCTCGTTGAAACTTTATTGTGAGTTTACCATGCTGAAGTAGAAAACTCAAGATAATTTGTTATATATATCTAACTATTGCGATTAGTTCGTTCTAACTTTTTCCTATAACAAATGCAGCGATACTCTCTTCTCTGACAAACATAATCTATAAAGTTCCAACCTTGTCAGCACAAAAAAACAGCCACTCATGGTTATCCCACGCCGCTTGAATGAACAATCGTTCAACTCGGCACAGGAATCTCAATCCATGTGTGACTGTTTTTATCTCAGTCGGGGAGACCCCCATCTTCTATAAGTGGGGGATAACAAATTAGTCTC
>JAUNAE010000122.1 GCA_030527765.1 Eubacteriales bacterium | reverse complement strand
ACTATCAATCTCGATAAGGATTGATGAATCGCGCCCCAACATTTATTTTAGAGCCTTTTTTACTTAATTTCTTTATATGTCTTATAGGATTCTTGTGTTCCGGAGAGTATCATATCGAGTACGTCTTGTGCTGTTTCCTCTTGTAATCGGAGAGCTGCATAATCGATTGCCTCGTCCAGGAAAGGGCAGAAGAGGCCTTTATAATATTTCTGAGCTTTTGCGATATATTTTTTTGCGCGTTCTATATTTTTCTCTGTTCTTATATTGCCAACTCCATCGAGAGCGGTTATTTCGCACACATTGTTTACCTTATCGGCAGCCTTTACAACTGCAGCAACGTGGTCAGTTAAAACTCCATCCACATATGCATCTTCTTTCATTCCTTCCATACGAGTTAAGAGAACCACCGAATGTGCAATGTCTTTACCAAAAAGTTCTTCCAGTTCGTCCTCTGTGGTATCGGTGTCCTCAAGTGTATCATGTAAATATGCAGCAACCTGATATGCAGCATCGAAACCGGCAGATTGGAGCATCCGGGCAACTAAGAATGGATGTGTTGCATAGTCGTCGCCGTTTTTTCTGAGTTGACCTTTGTGCTTGATCTTACAGAAACTGGCTGCTCTGTCTACAAGGTCCATTTTCATTAAGTCTTCATTTTTGATTTCCATTTTTTTAGTCACTCCTTTTTTATTAGATTCATGTTGTAATTTGATTATATGAAATAGGTAATATTTTACAATGCAATTTTTGAATCAAACAGCTAATAATTTACACGAAAAGATAGCGTAGAGAGTGGCATATCTATCTGCAACTCCAGACATTAAGCTGGAACTCATTTTCGCTGTCGGGGAGTTTGGCTTTGTATCTGCATAATTATTTGGTAAGATAAGAGAGTGGGAGGTATGATAGATGAGCAGGAGACCGAAGATTAAAATTACAGTGATCGACAGGATGGGGCCGCATGGCTGTCATCGGGGGCATAAGCCGGGAGATTCCTGGGATTTTGATACGCAGAGGGGAGAAATCTGTCCGATGGCAATGCACATTGCTTTTCCGTATATAGATATTCTTCGTTACGGAGGAACGATTCCCGGTCAGCCGGAAGGACAGGCTGTATTTTGTTGTTCAGATGTGGATACGATCAATGTATTCAAAATAGAACAAATTGAAGATGAAAGCAAGGAGTGAAAAGTGTTATGGCAGATAAGTTAAAAGTTTTGATTTTGAATGGAAGTCCGAGAGTTGATGGCAACACATCGATCGCTTTAAAAGAAATGGAAGCCGTTTTTGAAGCTGAGGGTATTGAAGTTGAGAACGTCCAGATCGGTATGAAAGATGTTCGTGGATGCATTGCCTGCGGAAAATGTTCGGAGATCGGAAAATGTGTCTTTGATGACATTGTAAACGAACTTGCCCCGAAGTTTGAGGAAGCAGATGGACTTGTAGTTGCTTCACCGGTTTATTATGCATCTGCCAATGCTACACTGGTTGCGTGTCTGGATCGTCTGTTCTACAGTACCGGGTTCGATAAGACGATGAAAGTCGGAACAAGTGTGGTATGTGCAAGAAGAGGCGGATTATCTGCGACCTTTGATGAACTCAATAAGTATTTCACAATTTCCGGAATGCCGGTTGCATCCAGTCAGTACTGGAACAGCATTCATGGAAGAGCCAGAGGTGAGGCTGCCTTCGATGAAGAGGGCAAACAGACAATGCGTACCCTTGCACGAAATATGATATTTCTGATGAAGAGTATTGCATTAGGGAAGAAAGAATACGGTCTTCCGGAAAAGGAAGCATGGGTTCCGACGCATTTTATTCGATAAACCGTATGCGCAGCGCAGTTTGGGGTATTCCGACTGCGCTGCGTTTGTATATCAAAGTACAGAATTAGTAAAGGAATACGCTGATTTTTGATGTCATGCATGCAAAGGGAAAGTCCGGTGGACGTTCCCTTTGCCTTTTTCTCCAATCAGGTAGGGTATCCTTGTAAATAGAGTGGTAAATTGTTTGTTGTACATAAAATTTCAGATAATTCACGGTTTTATTCAAGGGGGATCTATGGAGAATATGGAAATACAGAAGAATAACAGTTGGACCGGACAGGAGAAGCGACAGTTAGTTATTTTTGCTTTGATTGCATATGTGCTTCCATATGTACTGGGACTGCTCATGTGGTACGGTGTAAAGCAGGAGATGGATCTGTCTGTGTTCCCGAATGCACAGATGTTTTATCCGGCGGCGGGGGTAATGCTGGCAGTACTTCTGATGAAGAAGGATCATCTGCTGGTTCCGAAGCGGTTCTTTGGTTTTTATCTTGTGTTGACTATCATCATGGCAGCAATGGCTGTGGCCAGTATTTTTTTGCAGAGTGTTCCATGGGCATCGATTATTTCGCTTCCGATTATTGTAGGATCTGTTGCTGGCTGGGTATTTCTGCTGACGGAAAAGAAAGAGAAAAGAGAACAGTCTGGACTGCGATGGAAGAATACCAAAGCATCGATCTTCTGTATTGTACTGTTTCTTGTACTGTATTTTCTGCGCTATGGAATTGCAGTCGTTATTTCCGGTGAGACAGAGGCTTTGACAAGCCTTGTATCCAATCCGGTGACCTGGATCAACTTCTTTGCATTGTTCATCAATTTCTTTCTTGTGTTTATTGCATTTTTCGGTGAAGAGTATGGATGGCGGTATTATCTGACACCAATGCTGCAGAAGCGGTACGGAAAGCGGATCGGTGTTATCCTGCTGGGGATACTGTGGGGACTCTGGCATCTGCCGATCGATTTCTTCTATTATACGACAACGACCGGCCTGCAGATGGCTGCTGCACAGCAGATCACCTGTATCACACTCGGCATATTCTTTGCATATACGTATATGAAAACGGAGAATATCTGGGTCCCGGTTATCCTGCACATGCTGAACAATAATCTGATACCGATCTTTTCGCAGAATTATTCGGCAGATATATTGGAAAACCAGGTGGTAGGATGGGGAGATTTGCTTCCTTCGCTGCTGATGAACGGTTTGCTGTTTGGTATTTTTCTTCTGGCGAAAGTATATCGGAAGGAAGCGGAGAAGAACAAAAATTAATAAAGGTATGAAACCAGTTGTAAATTCAATGAATTTACAGCTGGTTGATGACAAGAATGGAACGGCGGATCGGAGATAAAACGCAGGGAGTAGATTATCCGATTTGGGCCTGGCATACATGGGAATCATTGATGCGGATCCTCTGCTCCAATTGATCTGCGAAAGTTTCCGGGAGTCTGGTTATATATTTCCTTAAAGGATCTGGTAAAGTAACTGATATCATTAAAACCACATGAAACAGCAATTTCTTTCGCTGACTTGTTCGTTGTCCGGAGCAGGTCAGCGGATTTTTTTATTCTCAGCTGTTTTACATACTGCATAGGCGTGGTGTGGAGCATCCGGTGAAAACAGCGAAGGCAGGCACTGGGGCTTACCATAATTGAATTCGCTAAAACATCAACGGAAAGATCTTCAGAATAATGTTCTTCAATGAATTCAAGCATCGTTCGAATGCGGACGGCATTGACCAGTTCCTGTTCCGAACTGTTTGTTGCAGAAAAATCATTATGAGCGATGAGCTTTCTTACACCTGCTGACAGTTCATAGCGGGCAATATTGGCATAATCGTCCAGATCATATGCAACGGCTTCCCAGGCATGCGAGAAATGTTCCAAAATTTCCATTTCCCAGTCAACGTTCGCGTGCAGCAGGAGATATCGGGTTGCGGTATTGGTCATAAAAGGCTGTACCAGAGACTGCCAGTAGATACTGTCTGTATTGCCTCCGATCAGACGTGGATGAAATACGGCGGAATGCAGGGCGGAGGGCTGTCTGCTGTTATTGCTGACTGCATGCAAAGCCTTTCCGTTAATGAAAATGCCGTCGCCTTTCCGGATAGGGATATGCTGGCTTTCCAGAAAAAAGTTCGGGCATCCCTCCTGCACAATGGCGAATTCCCATTCTTCGTGCCAGTGCCAGGGGACATTTTTTATCGACAGATCATCCGCATAGCAGGCGATTGGAAATGCAGGATCTCCGTGTTTGTTAAGTTCCTGATCATGAAGATCGGTTAAGGTTCCGCATATGGATATTGCCATAGAATTCTCCTTTCAGTTGGCGTTGAATAACAAAATGATGATTTTGTCTTATTATTGCGCGTGTTCTATTATACCTGCGATGCAAATGTGATGATATAATCATAACATCAAGGAAAATTGACTTCAATAAGGAGAAGAACGTTATGACACATTTGCTTCTGGCAATTATCTATATTGCATTTATCAGTCTGGGGCTGCCGGATTCTCTGCTTGGAGCTGCATGGCCGTCTATGTATCCTGCTATGCATGTTCCGATTTCGTATGCCGGAGTCATATCTATGATTATTGCTTTAGGAACGATTGTATCCAGTCTGCAGAGTGATCGTCTGACATTTCGCTTTGGAACAGGAAAGATAACTGCTTTCTCGGTAGCAGCGACTGCGGCTGCATTGCTCGGATTTTCGGTTTCTCATTCATTTGGGGCTCTTTGTTTATGGGCGATTCCGTACGGACTTGGAGCCGGCAGTGTAGATGCATCGCTGAATAATTATGTGGCGCTGCATTACAAGAGCAGACATATGAGCTGGCTGCATTGCATGTGGGGAATAGGAGCCAGTACGGGACCGTATATTATGGGAATGACATTGACGGGGAATGGAGGATGGAACAGTGGGTATCGTATTATTGGTACAATACAGATCGTTTTGACGATCCTTCTGTTTCTCAGTCTGCCGTTATGGAAAAAGAATACTTCATCAGAGGATGAAGAGAAAACAGAACGAACAAAACCTGTACGTTTCTCAGAAGTGCTGAAAATTGCAGGTGCGAAAGAAATAATGACTGCTTTTTTCTGTTACTGTGCAATCGAACAGACCGCAGGCTTGTGGGCCGCGAGTTACCTGACTTTGCATAAAGGTGTTGCTGCAGAGACTGCAGCCGGTTATGCATCTATGTTTTTCATCGGAATAACGATCGGAAGAGCGTTCAGCGGATTTATAACAATGAAACTGAATGATATGCAGATGGTGCGGGTTGGACAGCTGCTGATTGCAGCAGGTATCGGTATTATGCTCATTCCTGCAGCGAGCAGTGTCACGCTGATTGGACTGATTATTATTGGTTTGGGATGTGCACCGATCTATCCGAGCATGCTGCATGCTACACCTCAGCAATTTGGTGCTGATAAGTCACAGGCAATTATTGGGGTGGAAATGGCAAGTGCCTATGTAGGAACCTGCCTGATGCCTCCGATTTTCGGGTTGATTGCCAATGTGCTGCATGTGCGGCTGCTGCCGATATATTTGCTGGTGATATTACTGTTAATGATTGCTGCATATCAGAGAACTGCAGGAGGGAGAAATGATGTTCGTTGATTATCATGTTCATTCAGAGTTCAGTGACGATTCCGAATACGAAATGGAGCAGGTTGTCAAAGATGCAATATCCATGGGAATGAGGGAACTTTGTTTTACCGATCATGTGGACTATGGAATCAAAAGAGACTGGGATGATCCAAGGGGGATGCTGTATCGAAAAGGCGGCAAAGGAGAACCGGAAAGGATGCCGGTTGCAAATGTGGATTATCCGGGGTATGCAGAGAAAATCAAGCTTTTGCAGGAAAAATACAGGGACAGGATAACCATTAAGCTGGGAATGGAATTCGGCATGCAGCGGCATACGATTGCTGCATATGAAAAGCTGTTCGCAGGATATCCATTCGATTTTATTATTTTGTCGGTGCATGAAGTGGAAGACAAGGAGCTGTGGACCGGGGATCTGAGAAGAGGAATTTCCAGACAGGAATATTATGAGAAGTATTACATGGAAATGCTCGCGATTACAGAGAAGTTCCATAATTACAGTGTGCTAGGTCATATGGATCTGATTGCAAGGTACGATGAGGAAGGGGAATATCCGTTTGAGAAGGTGAGACCCTACATCGAAAAAATACTGAAGACGGTCATCGCGGACGGAAAAGGGATCGAAGTGAATACTTCCTGCTATCGCTACGGACTTTCGGATCTGACTCCCTCCATACAGATATTGGAAATGTATCGTGATCTGGGTGGGAAGATACTGACGATCGGAAGCGACAGTCACAAGGAAGAACATCTGGGAGATTACATTCCGGAAACTCTTACGCAATTAAAAGCGATGGGTTTCAAGGAGATATGTACGTATGAAAAAATGCAGCCGATTTTTCACACATTGTAGATGAACGCTTGAGGGACAGGATGTGCAGCAGGTGAAGGTCCTGTAATGATGCAATATGTAATGATTCAATAGTTAAACAGAATAAGTCCTCAAAGTCGGTGTTCTGTGACTTTGAGGACTATTTTTGTGCGTGAGCAGCAATGAGAATGCCGTGCCGGGACGAGCATTCAAGGAGCACAGCGTTTAGTTGAGAAACTCGCAAAACGAGTTTCTCATCATTCAGGAGATACAGACTTTTTTCTTAACAGAGAGTATTTCTTCGTTTATTTTCCGAAGCTGCCGGTAGATAAAGCCAAGGGCAATGAGGAAGGAAAGCATATCAGCAGCTGTATGCGCCATGGCAATTCCGGTAAAACCAAAGAAACTCTCGAACAGATACAGGAATGCAATCAGCAGGATCCCCTGACGGAGTGCGGAGAGTATGATGGCTCCGCCGGCATTCTGTGCGGCCTGCATCAGATTTGTTGCGATGTTTACCAATCCTGTAAAAGGTGCACCGATGATCAGGAAGAGTACCACCGATTCAGCAAGGCTGGCAGCGGAAGAGGTCTTCAGGAACAAATGAATGATCGATGTTCTTGCAAAATAGCTCAGACCGGCAGCGGAAAGACCAAGAACGGATGTCAGAACGATCAGATCTTTCAACAGTTCACGCAGGCGTTTCTGGTCTTTGGCACCGTAGGCATAGGCAAGCAGCGGCTGTGTTCCCATTGTAATGCCGAGAATGATCATACCGATGATCATGGATACTTTGCCGGCAGCGGCCATGGCAGCAATGGCATCGGTTCCGTATCCCTTCAGCAGGTTATTGGAGAAGGAGGAGGCGAAGCCGCTGAGAATCGTACTGACTGCATTAGGAAGACCCAGTGCCAGAACGGTTCCGATAATGAACGGCTTTCTTTTTGCATAGGAAAGCCGTATGGAAACCGAATTATTATGAAAAATAAAGTAAAGGCAGATCAAAGTGGCAAGCAGATTGCCGGCAACGGTAGCAATGGCAGCTCCTTTTACGCCCTGCTTCAGAACAAGGATGAAGACCGGATCCAAAACAAGGTTTGTAATGGTACCTGCAATATTTCCGATCATGGACTCTTTGATGGATCCGTCAGCACGAATAATGCTTGCCAGCATGGTGGAGAGGATCATAAAAGGTGCACCGAGGAGCAGGATCGTAAAGTATTCGGAAGCATAACCGAAAGTTTCTGATGTTGCTCCCAGCAGATACAGCAGCGGAGAGCGAAGAACAAGTAAAATAGGGATGATCACAATGCTGAAAAGGATGGCAGCCCAAAAACTGACACTGGAGATCATTTTTGCCTGTTCCAGGTCATTGGCACCGAAGGAATTGGTGATCAGTGTGCAGGCACCGAAGCCGATCATTGTAGCGACGGCCATGAGCAGAGAGAATAACGGGCTGACGATAGATACGGAAGCAACCATGGCGGAATCTCCCAGCTGTCCGATGAAGATCATATCTGCCATATTATAAAAAGTAAGCAGCAGGATGATCACAAGGGCTGGAATGGATAGTTTCAGGATCGAAGACCAGACGGAGCCGGTTCGATACAGAGAATCGTATTTGGGCATGTTAGAAACCTCCTGAATGAATGATGATATTTCTTTATGGCGTTTCTCCTGTAAATGTCGGAATAACAACGTGAGAAGTTCAAAGGGAATTTACGTACAGAAGAAATTCATTTACAAAAGAAAATTATTTGTCAACAACTGTTGACTAAAGTATACTCAGAGAAGAATATCGGTGGAAGTCATCAGATTTTTCAAATCTGTTGATTAACGGTGGTGAAGCAGCAGTTATTGGAAAAAAACGAACTTTTGGTTACATATGTGATTCCTGCAGGCGTGATTCTCATAAGAGGGAATATGGAATAAACAGAATGTTCGGATGTTTATGGTTCAGTTCAGGGAAAGGTGAGGAACGGAAGATGGATGCGAGGGTGGTCAATACAACGGAAACGGTACGGCGGATATTTCTGGAACTGCTGGCGGAGAAGCCGATCCGAAAGATCTCTGTTACGGAAATCTGTACAAAAGCCGGAATCAATCGAACAACGTTTTACAAGCATTATCTGGATGTCTATGATCTGATGGACCAGACGGAGGAGTATGTGCTTACTTCATTTCAGGAAAAACTGGATGATATGGTAAACAGAGATTTAAGAGGTGCACTGATAGATATTCTTGGATACATGAAGCGATATGCGTCACAGTTCGGGGCATTATTCGGACCGAACGGAAATCCGGATCTTATGGTTCGGCTTTCAAAGCTTTGTTATCCTCTCTTTCAGAGAAATGCAGATATGGATGGTGTAACAGCGCTGAATGATGAGCTGGATAAACTTTGCTACAGCTATATTTCTGCAGGCTGTACCGGAATCCTTGGATACTGGATGCAGTATCATTTTGAACAGGAACCGGAAGTTGTTGCGGATCTGATTTTAAAACTGGTAAAGCTTACCATGGATGGGATGGAAAGTTCATTCACTATGCTGTAGAGAAGAATGTAGTGTTTGAGCTCTGCTGATATACGAAACGGGAGACATCAATTGGTGTCTCCCGTTTTTGTGTGCAGAATTTTATCTATGTGTTTTCTGCGGTTCGTTGCTGATGGGACACTCTTGAGTTCTGACCACCAGCACGTCTTTTTAGAGAAGCCTGAGAGTCAACAAACGTTGATTTCTCAGGCTTTTTGCTGTTTTGCTAGGTAAAACTTAATCTCGAAAGTTTTCTGTACGAAATGCTCCTGGAGTTTGTCCGGTGTATTTTTTAAACATACTTGTAAAATGACTTTGAGAGTTAAAGCATAGATAATAAGCGATTTTTTCAATTGAATAATCAGAAAATCTTAATAGATTCTTGGATATACTGATACGTTCGCGATTGGTAAATTCTTTGATGCCCATTCCGGTTTCTTTCATGAAAAGCGCAGAAAGATAACTTGGAGAAAGACCCACATGTTCGGCTATTTCTTTCTCTTCAAATTTTTTGTTGATGTGTTTGTATATATATTCCTTGGCCCGTCGAATATGGATGTTACCTGCATTTTTTTCGCGAATGATTTGCATTCTGTTGGAAAAAGCAGTAAAAGCCTCTTTCATGATAATCATGAAGTCTTCTTTTTTAGTAACAGCCGATATTTTTTGCAGATAGAGATCATTTAAGTTGTACGCTTCGCTAGGAATCATACCACCATCAATTGCTGCGCGTGCAGCGAAAGAAACCGCAAGAACGGATGCATATTCTGCTTGTTTGAAATCGTTGATGGCAATTTTTCCTGATGGGAATTCACCGTATATCTTATCAAATAGTTTTCCAACTTCAGGATTGCCGGATTTCACCATGTCCATTACAGCCTGTTCCTGGCGATATGAGTGGTGCACAATTGAATTTTCGGCATTTTGAAAGGAATATAAGGATTCATTATCGTCAATAGCCATGATATCTACCCCTGTTAAAGACCTA
>JAUNAE010000121.1 GCA_030527765.1 Eubacteriales bacterium | reverse complement strand
AGCAGTATTTTCCGGATATGTCTGTTGCGCAAAAGCAGAACTTTTTATACATTTTCTTTCCCTTCATGTTTGGAATATATCCATACACCGTTGTTAATGAGAAGCAGAAAGAAGCAATGGAAGAAGCAGATGTGAATTATGTATTTATGTCTATTTATGAAATTACATATAATTGTGTAAAGCAGCTGCTGAGCATGGGTAGTTGAAATACTTTAAGAACGATAGGAGAATGGAAATGAATGTTGTTATCATAAATGGAAGTCCTAGAGCGAAAGGAAACTCAGATTTACTATGTGATGAGTTTATGAGAGGAGCAATAGAAGCCGGTCACAGAGTTGAAAAGATATCTCTTCGAGAAAAACAGGTGAACTATTGTAAAGCCTGTTATGCATGTTTTAAGACCGGACATTGTATACAAAAAGATGATATGGAAGAGATTCTTACGAAGGTAAAATTAGCAGACATATTGGTACTTGCTTCTCCTACATATTTCATGACAATGAGCGGTCAAATGAAAGTCTTTATTGATCGACTTCTTCCAGAATGGCAGGGACTCGGTGGAAAGAAAGTATATATTATTGTCACAGGACATGACAGCAAAGCAGGCCTGAAGCGCACAGCGGATGACCTGGTTGAAATATTTACACATCTTGGAAACAAAGTGGAACCTGTTATCTGGGGTGAGGGTGTCTGGCAAAAAGGTGAGGTTTTCGGAACAAAAGCAATGGAAGAAGCATATCAAGCTGGATTAAGAGTGGGAGAATAAAGACATGGAGTTTAGAAATTTAGGAAATACAGATATTCACGTTTCCAGAATCTGTATGGGATGCATGGGCTTTGGAAACGCTGCAACAGGACAGCATAGCTGGACTGTAGACGAAGAAACAACAAGGCAGATTATCCGCTATGGATTAGAAAAGGGAATCAATTTTTATGATACTGCGATCGCTTATCAAGCTGGTACGAGCGAACAGTTTGTGGGACAGGCGCTTAGAGACTTTGCGAAAAGAGATGAGGTTGTGGTTGCTACAAAATTTTTGCCAAGATCTCAGGCAGAGATTGAGTCTGGCGAGAGCGGTGCTGATCATGTGAAGAAAAGTTTGGATTTAAGTCTTTCTCATCTGGGAATGGATTATGTTGATCTCTATATTTATCACATGTGGGACTGGAATACGCCAATCGAAGAATATCTGGAAGCACTGCATCAAGAGGTAAAAGCCGGAAAAATACGTGCTCTCGGCATTGCAAACTGCTTTGCATGGCAGCTTGCGGAAGCAAATGCAATTGCAAAAGAAAATGGCTGGACACCGTTTGTTTCTGTTCAGAATCATTACAATCTGATCATGAGAGAAGAAGAACGAGAGATGAAAACATATTGTGATGAACATGGAATCTCGATGACACCATATAGCGCACTGGCTGCGGGCAGGCTTTCGAGAAAACCAGGTGAAACAACCAAGCGTCTGGAAGAAGATACGTATGCAAAGTTTAAATATGATCAGTCGGCAGCACAGGATCAGATTATCATAGAGCGTGTTATGAATCTGGCACAGAAGTATGATGTGAGCATGACAGAAATCTCCATCGCATGGCTTCTTACAAAAGTGGATGCTCCAATTTGTGGTGCTACGAAACTTCATCACGTGGATGCACCGGTTGCGGCAGTGGATTTGAAATTATCCGAGAGCGATCTGCTGTATCTGGAAGAAGCATATGTTCCACATCCATTATCCGGCGTTATGGCACAGAATACTCCGGATGCAAGAACCCAAAAACACGTCTGGATAAAAAATGGAGAGCAGGCAAAATAACAGTCTATATCAGGAATTTAATTAACGAATTTTAACGTAAAAAATGAAAAATGCCAGTGACGCAAAGGTGTGCGTCGCTGGCATTTTTATTATTGTTGATCATATGCAATATACTAATGGTAGTCAATGAGTTGTGAGGTATTTGTATCAGATTCGCAGAACACGATTGCGGCATATATCCATAATCTTGCTTTGAAGACATCGCATTGGTTTTCAGGGATGGAACAATTAGATTGAAGATGTAGAAAAATTATCAGAAAAATGATATTATGAAGGGGAGTAAAGGTAAGCTAACTATCAGGGAATGCAGGGTCGAGTACCTGTGTTCCCTTTTTATTTGGATAAGGAGAATTCACTTATGAAGCATCAGTGTAAAATAACAGTTTTGGAAACAAAGGTATTTCCGGAACTTCAAGAAAAATATTTAGCAGATCCAAAATCAGGTCCATGTCCATGCTTTAATGTAGGGGATGAGTTTATTTTGGATCGTACACCGGAGAAGGACGACTTCTATCACCTTATGAACGGGAAGTTTTGCGGTGAGGCTTGGGATGCTGTCAGCAGATATGTATATACAGCATTACAGGGCGGTTCCATCATGCATGGTTGGACAAACGATGAGCGTATGATGATTGCATGCTGCAACGATGGTACAAGACCTGTTATTTTTAGAATCGAAAGAATGGATGTCCCAGAGACTCCGGATGAGGAAGCATGGCTCGAGAAGCAGAACTTTAAAAATAATGCAGAAGATGCATATACTGCATATACAGGATAAATACCAAAACGAAAAAAGTGCCCCAGAAAATAGGAACGATGGAAAAGAGCATTTGTTAAGGAGGACGATATGTATACATGTCCGAATTGTGGAGGAGGTCTGAAGTTTCATATCTCCTCACAGGATCTGTTTTGTGAGCATTGCAGTACACATCACGATCCGTATCAGATAACCAAACACCATGACGGTACTGCATCAGCATACTATGAAACAACTGTTTATACATGTCCCCAGTGTGGTGGTGAGATTATCTGTGAGGATGAGGAAGCAGCAGCTTTCTGTAGCTATTGTGGTGCGTCCACGATACTGACAGCCAGATTGGAACAGCTGGAAAAGCCAGCGAAAATCATTCCGTTTAAGATAACGAAGGATGACTGTAGAGCGGCATATGCCAACAAAATGAAACAGGCGTACTTTTCTCCAAAGTCAATCCGCGGGGAGGAATGTATAGAGAGCTTTCGCGCCATTTATATGCCGTTCTGGCTGTATTATGTGAAGACGGATACTGCGGTTAAGATGGATGGTACGAAAACATATGATCAGGGAGCCTACACTATCACGGATTCCTATCATCTGAGCTGCCGTGTGGAAGCGGATTATCCTGCCATTCCGTATGATGCATCGAAGTCTTTTTCGGATCATATCAGCTCAGCGGTTCTGCCATATGATCTGAGCGGTATGTAGAAGTTTACCCCTTCGATACTCAGCGGATTCTATGCGGATACGGCTAATATGGAGAAAGAAAGCTATCAGGCAGAAGCAATTTCTGATGCACGTGAGGAGACCATCAGGCAGATAAAGGAGGATCCGGGTTTCGAAAAGATGGAACTGGAAATTCCTGATGAGGAAATGTTTCCCTGGATGTCAGTGACTGTAGTTGTGCACTGCTGCCGGTCTGGTTCTTTTCCTACCGCAATAAGGATCGTGTTTCCTATGCGGTGGTTAATGGACAGACGGGGAAAGTATTTGCGGATACGCCTATCGATCCCAGGCGTTATGTCATATCTTCGCTGTTGCTGGCTCTGCCGATATATCTGCTGCTCAACGTGTTCTTAACTCTGCGTCCGCAGACTCTGCTTAATCTGTCATCGTTGTTTCTGGTGCTGGGTGCGATTCTGTTTAGAAGGAATCTGCGAGATATCGAGGACAGAATGGCAGATAAAAGGATGCGTATCAGACGCGAAAAAGCAAAACCGAGGAAAACTCTGTTTGCGCGGATCAGTGAAGTGCTGATCCTGGTGCCAATTATTCTTATGTTGGGCATTTATCCGCTTGCGTTTGCCGCAGTATTTCTGGATGTCCTTTCTCCGCTTATCGTGCTTGGGTATATGTGCGTATGGATAATATCCTATGGAAAGCAGCGCTCAGCACTTAGTACCAGAACCTTAGCGGTTTCGTTCTGTGCAGCTCTTGGCATTCTGATATTAACTGTCGCAAGACCAGTGTCTGATCTGTATTACTATGGTGGTGTATTGCTCTGCATGGGGGCGGTACTGTTTATGATTTTTGAACTCATTCGCAGTTACAATATGCTTGCTTCCCAGCCGTTGCCTCAGTTTAGAAGAACAGGGGGTGATGACCGTGCGTAAATCTGTGACAGGAACGATAATGATGATGGTTCTGGCTGTGATGCTGTTTCATGCAGGTGTGCAGACAACACATGCAGCATATTCGTATCAGAATGAAGATACACAGAATTATGTGCTGATCGAAGATGCGGCGGATCTTTTCACTGATGAGGAAGAAGAATTACTCAGTGAGGTGATGTGGCCAATCACGGAACACGGTCATGCGGTTTGTGTCACTGTATCCAAAAATGATTTGACAGCAGAAGATTATGCAGAGGACTTCTATGAGTCGTATTTTGAACAGGACGACGGCACGCTGTTTCTAATCGATATGGATAACCGCAAGCTTTGGCTGTATAACAGCGGTGACATCAGCTACACAATCACGTCAGCATATTCCGATACGATCACGGACAATGTTTATACCATGGCAACGCGTGAGCAGTATTATGACTGTGCAGCAGAAACTTTTACTCAGGTGACTGCCCTGTTGGAGGGGCCATCCATTCCACAGCCGATGAAATATATCGGCAATGCACTGCTGGCCCTGATACTTGCTTTCTTTGTCAATTATCTGCTGATGCATCGCCTCGGTCGCAGCAGACTAACCGTTGAAGAGCAGCAGATGGAACATATACTGAACCGTTACCGGGTAAGTGAGATAAAGAAAAAGAAATATAAGACAGAGCGCACCCTGCACTCATCCGGCGGCTCATCTGATGGCTCGTCCGGCGGAGGCGGTGGTGGAGGCGGATCTAGTTCCGGAGGCGGACACAGTTTTTAAAGACTTCAGGAATAAATCGGCAAAAAATATAGATATCATTCGGCATACATAGAGACAAAGGCGTTCTGTTAGATTTAACAGAGCGTCTTTTTACTGTGCGCCTGGCGGTGCACGTTTCTAACGCAATGTCATTAACTTTAGATTAGAGTGATCTTAATATAGAAAATTGAATGGAATTCTACTGGACAAAAATGCGGGTAAACGCAAAAAAATTTAATAGAGAATTGATAGAAATGATTAAATGATATATACTATTACTAAACAAAAATGCATCATCATGTAAAAATGTCCAGTAGGAGGATCGGATTATGATTATAGAAAGAAATATATATCTAGAAAAATTGATAAGCAAAAAAAATAATGGCTTAATCAAAGTCATCACAGGAATAAGACGTTGTGGTAAATCTTATCTTCTTTTTCAGTTATTCAAAAATCATCTGATATCGGAGGGGGTAGATAAGGATCATATTATTGAAATAGCATTTGATGCTTTTGAAAATAACAGCAAATAAATATATCATTGATTTAAGACATGATGGCTGTTGTAAAGGACTGGAAGGTGAAAATGTTATTAGAATGCCTATGGACGATGTTATGGACTGGTTAAATAAACAAAGAAAGGATACGTTCGTGTTCTTTCTTTGCGAGTCAGGTTTTACAGCGGACAGAGTTACCTTTTTTGCCAGATCGAGAGGGTATCGTAAAAGTTATTCTGTTGCCATGGTATAAAATGAGTGTAAAAATAGGTTGTTGCTTTAGGAACGGGGCTTTCGTCTTACCATATCAGGGCCTGTAGAGCCCATATTTACTGGATTTTTTCAATCCGGAACTATTGTCTAGTGTTATCACAACAAAGATGTAGAAAACTGGGAGCCTACTTTAATGCTGAGTAAGCTCCTGTTTATAACATATGTACAGTAGTTATGAAAAAGACCTTAATAGCCAATAAGTTAAGCTATCATTAGGTGTTCATTTTAGACAGGAGTAAGTTTTTGAATTTACTTCTGTCTTTCTTTTTACATACAAGATAGTAAGTAACATGAGCACACTCATCCGTAATGGGGATAAGATTTCTGTCAGTTGGAGCTGGAGCACTGATCTGCGTAGCATCCGTCGCAAAGTTCATGCGGAAACCATGAAAATCATTTTCCAAACGGAAAGAATTGATGTCCCAGAGACTCTGGATGAGGAAGCATGGCTTGAGAAGCAGAACTTTAAAAATACTGCAGAAGATGCATATACAGGAGAAATACCAAAACGAAAAAAAGTGCCCCAGAAAATAGGAACGACGGAATAGAGCATATGTTTAGGGAGCGTAAACACCATAATGCTCTTGGAAAACAGATTGAAAGGCACTCATTGCTTTTGAGACATAATGTCTGTCTGACATGATTAGATCAAATACACGAACCGATTTCGGATCAGCGATGCGGTAGAATATCATGCCATCAGAAGGAGATTTTACTAAGAAATCACTGATAAATGTAGCACCTACTCCGGAACATGCCAGATGCCATGCTGTAACTAACTGGTTTACTTCCAGTTTAATAATTGGATTTATAGCTGCCTGTTCGAAAAAGGATTTGCACCGGGTTTGCAGATCGTTTCCACTTGAAAGCAGAATAAAAGGTGTATCCGCGAATAGCTCTAGCGTTATACCGGAGGTATATACATCCTTATGTTTTCCATTAAGAATGTCATTAGATGATAATGCATACTCCGTCAATTTCTGATTCACATCAAAATGTTTAGGAACAGCCAATAAAAGGGTATCAGTAAAGCAGGGACTTCTCCGAAAAGTATCCTTAGGATTTTGCGTGCAATTAAAAGTAATGTCCACATTATGGTCATATAAAGATTCGAGCAAATGATGGGAGTGGTCTTCTATAAGTTGCAGGTTGATTCCCGGATATTTTTGCATGAAGGACTCAATTACAGGCGGAAGAATATAAGAATTAAAGTAGTGAGTTCCTCCGATCCGTAAAGTTCCGGCCTTGAGTTCAGATAGATCATTTATCTTCTCCTGAATGGTATTTTCTGTATTCTGTATAGCGAGAACTCCTTGTATATAAAGTTGTCCGGCTTCGGTCAGATGGATTGGTTTTGTCGTTCGGTCAAAAAGAGGCATTCCAATTCGTGATTCCACTCTCTGTACAGCCAGACTAAGAGCGGGCTGTGTAATGTATAATGCCTGTGCAGCTTTTGAAAAACTAGAGTGTTGGTAGACGGTATAGATGTATTTCATTTCCTGTTCCATAGTCTTCTCCTTTAATAAAGGTATAAACTGAATTTATGCAAATATAAATACTATAAATTTGATTATATATATCTCAGGAGGTAAAGTAAAGATACAAAGAAGCGAAACCTCAAAAATGAAATCAGAAGATATAAAGGAGAAGATAAATGGCTATTAATGCAATTATGATGGACGAGATAGATAACGTAGTAACTTGCCTGGCAGACATTACAAAAGGAGAGATTGTAACCTATAGAAAAGGGAATCAACTCCTGAGCATTACTGCGAAAGAGAATATTCCTTACTGCCATAAGATTGCTCTTACGGAAATCAATAAAGGCGAGCAGGTCATCAAATATGGGGAGATCCTTGGTGAAGTATCCGAAGCTGTAGTTGCAGGTCATCTAGTAAATGACAAGAATCTTTTCAGTATTCCAAGAAATTATGATAGCGAAAGAATCAGCGGCGATCATTATATGATGATGGCAAAACAGTCTGTGGGAGATTCCTCACGTAAAGAAATGAAATTCTGGGGATATCGCAGATCCCAGGGAAGACCGGGTATCCGCAATCATGTTTTGATCCTTCCTGCATGTGCTTGTGGAAGTGAAAGCAGCAGAATCGTAGCAAGTCAGGTTAGAGGGGCAGTCAATGTTGTGTTTAATACGGGATGTTCCGATGTGGCAGCGAATACGGCTATGAGTCAGAAGGTACTGACAGGCTTTGCTTGTAATCCCAATGTATACGGAGTAGTTATCATTGGTCTTGGGTGCGAGACGGTACCGCATGCAGAACTCAGAAAGAAAATCGAAGCTATGACGGACAAGCCGGTAGTTTCTTTTGGTATTCAGGAAGAGGGTGGAACACTGAAAACGATTGAGAAGGCTGTCCGTGCAGCGAAGGATCTGGCAGCTCAGGCTGCAATGCAGCAGAAGGAATTGTTTGATATATCAGAACTCCTTCTTGGAATTGAGTGTGGAGGTTCCGATGCTACATCCGGTATTGCAAGTAATCCGGCAGTGGGAGAACTCAGTGACATTCTTGTTGATCTTGGGGCTTCAACCATGATGAGTGAATCTATTGAATGGATCGGAGGGGAGCATGTCCTGGCCAAGAGAGGTGCTACAGCTGAGATCTATAATCAGATTATTGATGTCTGTGAGGAATACGAGAAACATTTAATAGCAGCGGGACAGGATTGCAGAGCCGGACAGCCGACACCTGGAAATAAGGCCGGCGGATTATCTACACTGGATGAAAAAAGCCTTGGATGCATCCGTAAGGGTGGTACCAGACCGATTGTTGAGGTACTGGAGCAGGCAAAGGCTCCGACTAAGAGAGGCGCTTTGGTTATGGATACTGCAGGATATGACATTTCTTCCGTCACTTCTATGGTAGCAGCCGGTTGTCAGGCAGTCATCTTCACCACCGGAAGAGGTACACCGACCGGAAATGCAATCGCACCGGTTCTGAAAGTGACAGCTAACGGAAGAACCTATAAAAATATGGAAGACAATATGGATATTGACCTCAGTGCAATTGTTCGTGGAGAAAAAACCTACCAGAAAATGGGTTCGGAAATGGTTGATGAAATCGGAAATATTCTAAATGGAAAACTGACAAAAGCAGAAGCGTATGGTTTCTCGGATATTGCAGTTGATCACGTTTGCAGATTTGTATAAATGCACATCCAAATAAGTATGTAATTTCATTATGCTTCACATCAAGCCAGCTCGAAAATTCACTCGGGCTGGTTTTTTACTAAATTTTACCAAAAGAAATTAGCACTCAACACTTGTCGGAACTAGGTGGTTTTTGTCTTATATTGTCAGGTGTCAGAAGTTATCCTAAATTTATAATAAAAATTAGCTTTACGATTCCTTGAATTGGGTATAATATGAATATATAACGAATTATGATAGAATTATGATAAAATATGACAAGGAGGAATTGCTATGTTGCAAATTAAACCTGTTTCAGATTTGAGAAATAAATTTACAGATATTGAAAAGATTGTAAGTGGAGGTGAGCCAGTCTTTTTGACTAAGAATGGATATGGTTCCATGGTGGTGCTTAGTTTGGAAGCATATTCCCAGCTTACAGATGGGGTTGAGAGAGCATTGGATTATGCTGATAGAGTTGCTGAGGATAGTTCGTATAGAGTAACACATGAGGAAGGCTTTGCAAGTTTGCGTAGGAGGTTGCATGAGTGATTATAAGCTAAGATATCTTCCGATATTTTTTGAGGATTTGGAAAAGACAGCTTTTTATATTGCTTCAAATTTACGGAATCCTAAGGCGGCAGATGATCTGGTGGATGATGTGGAGAATGCTATCATTGAGCGTGTTCCGATTTGCGAAGATTTTGAGCCTTATCATTCTCTCATAGAAAGAAAGCATCCTTACTATCGAATTTATGTGAAGAACTACGTAGTGTACTATGTGGTTATAGATGATGAGTCTGATTATAAGATTATGGAAGTCAGAAGATTGCTCTATAAAGGCAGGGATAGAAAACGAATGATTTGATGAGTTTATCTGCTTTGCCGATATTCACTTGGAGTCATCCCATACTGCTTCTTGAACATTTTTCCAAAGTATGC
>JAUNAE010000614.1 GCA_030527765.1 Eubacteriales bacterium | reverse complement strand
ACAAGGATTTCAACACCTACAATATCAATGCGGATGATGCTGCCTGCGCCATTGCAGAGGCAGTACATGCTGAGAAACTGGCCTTCCTGTCGGACATTGAGGGTGTTTACAAAGATCGGGAAGATCCGTCTTCCCTGATTTCCGAGCTTCATGTTTCTGAGGCAGAGGCTTTGATTTCCGAAGGATATGTGGGCGGTGGAATGATTCCGAAGCTTCAGAACTGCATTGACGCAATCGAAAAAGGTGTCAGCCGTGTCCATATTCTGGATGGAAGAATTCCTCACAGTCTGCTGTTGGAAATCTTTACAAACAAAGGGATTGGGACTGCTATTTTGAGAGAGGACGGAGAAAAATTCAATGGGCATGATTAATCAGATGGAAGAAGCGGAAGCAAGCATTCTTCATACTTATAACCGTTTTCCCGTGGTGTTTGAACGGGGAGAAGGAGTGAAACTGTACGACTCCGAAGGCAAAGAGTATCTGGATTTTGCTGCAGGTATTGCAGTGAATTCCCTGGGATATCATTACCCGGGATACGATGAAGCACTGAAGGATCAGATTGACAAGCTGATCCACATTTCTAATTTGTATTACAATGAACCGATTATCGAGGCGGGAGCCCGTCTGGTAAAGGCGAGCGGCATGGAAAAAGCATTCTTTACCAACAGTGGAACAGAAGCCATCGAGGGTGCCCTGAAGGCGGCAAAGAAATACGCCTTCGCAAAAACCGGTCACGCAGATCATGAAATTATTGCTATGAATCATTCTTTCCACGGCAGAAGTGTGGGAGCACTTTCTGTAACCGGTAATGCCCACTACAGAGAAGCTTTCGAACCTTTGATGGGTGGTGTGAAGTTTGCAGACTTCAATGATCTGGAGAGCGTGAAGGCACAGATTACAGACAAGACTTGCGCAATTATTGCAGAGACTGTTCAGGGAGAAGGCGGAATTTATCCGGCAACACAGGAGTTCCTGGAAGGACTGCGTGCCCTTTGTGATGAGAAAGACATTCTCCTGATTCTGGATGAGATTCAGTGCGGCATGGGAAGAACCGGCTATTATTTTGCATGGCAGGCTTACGGAGTGGAACCGGATATTATGACCTGTGCGAAGGCACTGGGAAGCGGAGTTCCGGTAGGAGCCTTTGTTCTCAACAAAAAAGCGGCTTCTGCATCTCTGGAGCCGGGAGATCATGGAACAACCTACGGAGGAAATCCGTTTGTATGTGCTGCGGTCAGTAAAGTGTTTGAGATTTTTGAGAAAGACGAGATTCTGTCCCATGTACAGAATGTGACTCCGTATTTTGAGAAAAAGCTGGAAGAACTTGTGGAAAAAAGTCCTTATGTTTCCACAAGACGTGGAAAAGGCTTTATGCAGGGGCTGGTAATCACTGGAAAACCTGTGGGAGCGGTTGTGAAGGAAGCGCTGGAGCAGGGACTGGTTGTGATTTCCGCCGGTGCAGATGTACTCCGTCTGGTACCGCCTCTTGTGATTACTGAGAAAGAGATCGATGAGATGGCTGAGATTCTCTCAAAAATTCTTGCCTGATTTCGGAAGGCGGAAGCGAGGGCGTAACGGATGAGATCATGCCCCGCGATTTCATGGAAATGTCTGCTTTACAGACGGGAGAGCTTCTGTTTATAATATAAGAAATGTAACTGTGAAAGTGCTGAACAGATGACCGAATCAGCAATTCGGTTATTAGCATGCGGCGAAGCGAATGGCGAATATCCGCCTGGCGTACTGTTTACATTGTGAATGGTAACAACAGTTGCGACAGAAGTGTGCTCCGGTTTGGGGCAGGGGAGGATCCAGTATGAATAACGGCAA
>JAUNAE010000120.1 GCA_030527765.1 Eubacteriales bacterium | reverse complement strand
AATGAAGCTTTCGTCCTTATTGGAGCGTCTGCAATATACATGCCTTCAGGGCAGTGTTGATACAGAAGTAACCACCGTCGTCAATGATTCCCGAAAAGTAGAGGAAGGATCTTTATTTCTCTGCATTCGCGGTGCAGTTGTAGACGGACATAAATTTGTTTCCGACGTCGTAGCGAAGGGGGCAAAAACTCTCATCGTTGAAGAAGCCGTTCAGGCACCGGAGGATGTCACCGTCATTCAGGTGGAGGACACTCGCTATGCCATGGCATTCATCTCAGCAGCATACTTTGGATATCCGGCAGAGCAGCTGAAAACCATCGGTATCACCGGAACAAAGGGAAAAACAACAACCACATACATGGTAAAATCCATTCTGGAAAACGCAGGACACAAGGTTGGTCTGATCGGAACCATTGAAACCATCATCGGTGACAAAGTGATTCCATCTGCGAACACCACACCGGAATCCTTTATGGTTCAGAAATATTTCCGCGAGATGGTAGATGCAGGCTGTGACAGCGTTGTTATGGAAGTTTCTTCCCAGGGACTCATGCTCCACAGAACCCAGGGATTCGTCTTTGACTACGGAATTTTCACAAACATTGAGCCGGATCACATCGGACCAAACGAGCACAAGGATTTCGATCATTACCTTTCCTGCAAAGCCCTTCTTCTGAAACAGTGCAAGGTTGGTATCGTGAACCGTGATGACGAGCATTTTGAGCAGATTGTGGAAGGACACACTTGTGCCCTTGAGACTTACGGTTTCTCCAAAGAAGCAGATCTTCGTGCGGAGAATGCGTCTCTCGTAGGCGGAAAAGGATATCTTGGCATTTCCTATGAACTTAAGGGCCTGCTTTCCTTCCCGGTAGAAATCGATATTCCGGGAAAATTCAGCATTTACAACTCTCTGACCGCCATTGCCATCTGCCGTCACTTCGGTGTTTCTCAGGAAAATATCATTAAGGCACTGAAAGTTGCCAAGGTCAAAGGCCGTATCGAGATGGTCAAAGTATCCGACGAATTTACTCTGATGATCGATTATGCACACAATGCTATGGCACTGGAGAGCCTTCTTTCCACACTGAGAGAGTACCATCCGCATCGCCTTGTGTGTCTGTTCGGATGCGGCGGCAACCGTTCCAAACTTCGCCGCTATGAGATGGGTGAGGTGTCCGGAAAGCTTGCGGATCTGACTGTCATTACTTCGGATAATCCGAGAGATGAAGAGCCGCAGGCAATCATCGATGACATCAAGACCGGTATGGCCAAAACAGACGGAAAGTTTGTGGAGATCATCGATCGAAAAGAAGCAATCGCCTACGTTATTGATCATGGCGAGCCGGGAGACATCATTGTTCTCGCAGGAAAAGGTCATGAAGATTATCAGGAGATTAAGGGCAAAAAATATCCAATGGATGAACGCGTGATCATTCAGGAGATTCTCTCAGAGAGAGGTAACAAATAATTTTATGAAATATGCCGAAGTCATCGTTGATATTTCCAGCGACAAGCTGGATCGAAGTTTTACTTATCGTATTCCGGAACATCTTCTCAGTGAAATCAGAATCGGTATGGTTGTCACCATTCCCTTTGGAAAGGGTGACAGAACGAGAAAAGGATACGTCATCGGATTTTCTGATCATACAGAGTATCAGGAGGATCGCATCAAAGAGATTTTGGAACTCAGAACCGGTGAGGAGACGACGGAGTCAAAGATGATGGCACTGGCGGGCTGGATGAAAGAGACCTGTGGATGTACCATGATACAGGCACTGAAAACAGTTCTGCCTATGCAGGAAAAAATAAAAGCAAAAGAACACAAGAGTCTCAGCCTATGTGTGTCTCAAGAGGAAGGTTTCCGGAAGCTTCAGGAACTGCAGAACACAAGATTCCATGCAAGAACCCGGCTGTTGGCGGCACTTCTGGATGATCCGAATCATCGGGTGGATTACACGAGGGCTGTGAAAGAACTGGGATGTTCGAAGAGTGTTGTGGATTATTTCGAGAAGCAGGGGATCATCAGAAGTGATGTGACAGAAGAACTGCGAAGTGCTCTTTCCCCGGAGATGTATGAAAGAGAAGAGGCGGCGGTTCTCACAGAGGATCAGCAGGCCGCTTATGAAGCAATCCTTCGGGAAAGCCAGAAGGATGAGCCGAGGCCCATTCTTCTTCACGGAATTACGGGCAGCGGAAAAACTCAGATTTACATGCAGCTCATCCGGGACGTACTCGCCCAGGGAAAACAGGCGATCGTGCTCATTCCGGAAATTGCCCTGACGTACCAGACGGTCAGAAGGTTTTACGGGCAGTTCGGAGAACAGGTATCTGTGCTGAACTCCCGGTTATCCCAGGGAGAGCGGTACGACCAGTTCCGAAAGGCAAGAGAGGGTCAGGTCAGCATTATGGTAGGCCCGAGATCTGCACTGTTCACACCTTTTCCAAATCTTGGGCTTATTATTATTGATGAAGAGCATGAACCGGCGTACAAAAGTGAGAGCACGCCAAGGTATCATGCCCGAGAAACCGCAATTTATCGGGGAAGTCAGGAACACGCCCTTGTGGTGCTGGGATCCGCAACCCCGTCCCTGGAAGCCTATTATGCGGCAAAACAGGGAAAATACTGTCTCGTAGAACTTGCCGGAAGATATCGGGAAAGAGCTCTGCCTCAGGTTTCCATCGTAGATCTCAGACAGGAACTGCGGGAAGGAAACCGAAGCATTCTGAGCCGAACTCTGGCAGAGAATCTGAAGGAATGCCTGGATAACAAGGAACAGGCTATGCTTTTTTTGAACCGGAGAGGCTATGCGGGATTTATTTCCTGCCGTTCCTGTGGGTATGTGGTAAAATGCCCGCACTGCGATGTCTCCCTGGCACAGCATAACCATGGCAGACTGATCTGCCACTACTGCGGGTATGAAACTGCAGAGATGGAGAAATGTCCGGAATGCGGATCTCCTTATATCGGAGGCTTCAAGGCCGGAACCCAGCAGGTGGAAAAAGTCATTCAGAAGATGTTCCCGAAGACACGGGTGCTCCGCATGGATTATGACACAACCCGTACCAAAGGAAGCTACGAAGGAATCCTTTCCGCCTTTGCCAATCATGAGGCAGATGTGCTGATCGGAACCCAGATGATCGTGAAAGGACATGATTTTCCAAAAGTCACTCTTGTAGGAGTGCTTGCGGCGGACCTTTCCCTGAATGAATCCAATTACCGGTGCGGAGAGCGAACGTATCAGCTTCTGACCCAGGCGGTCGGAAGAGCCGGAAGAGGAGAGCGTCTTGGCCGGGCAGTCATCCAGACCTATCACCCGGATCACTACAGCATCCAGGCCGCAGCTGAGCAGGACTATGAGAAGTTTTATGAAGAAGAAATGCTGTTCCGGACATTGATGGACTATCCTCCGGAAGCTCACATGATGGCAGTCATGGCAGCCGGGGGCGATGAAGACCTGCTCGGAAAAGGAATGCATTACCTGACAGAGTATGTGCGGAGAATTTACAAAAAACAGGATCTTGGTATCATCGGTCCTGCCAAGGCCTCTGTCAGCAAAGTAAAGGACATTTATCATCAGGTGCTCTATCTGAAGCACCCGGATGAGCATGTGCTTCATCTGATTCAGGAACAACTGGAAAAATACATCGAGATCAATACCGGGTTCCGGAATCTATACATACAATTCGATTACAGCTAGAGAAGATTGGTTATTAATAGAGTTTTAAAACTATAAATATGATTTACAAAACTACAAATACCACCTGAAGAAAAGGAGACGATTATGGCACTTAGAACAATTAGAACCGAAGGCGACAGCGTACTGAATAAAAAATGCAGAACCGTAGACAAGGTGACACCGAGAATTCAGGAACTCATCAACGACATGCTGGAGACCATGTACGATGCATCCGGCGTCGGCCTTGCAGCACCGCAGGTCGGAATTCTGAAAAGAATCGTTGTCATTGATGTTGGAGAAGGCCCGATCATCCTTCTGAACCCGGAGATCATTGAGACAGCCGGTGAGCAGACAGGAGACGAGGGATGCTTAAGCGTTCCGGGCATGGCAGGAAAAGTAACCCGCCCGAACTATGTGAAGGTTCGCGCAAATGACCTGGACATGAACGTTGTAGAGTATGAAGGGGAAGAACTTCTCGCAAGAGCGTTCTGCCACGAAATTGATCACCTGGACGGTCACCTTTACACAGAAATCGTGGAAGGAGATCTTCACAAGGTGTCCTACGAGGAGGATGATTTTACAGAATGAGTAACGAACAGATCAGAGTAGTATACATGGGAACACCGGACTTCGCAGTGCCGCCCCTCACCCGCCTTGTAGAAGAAGGATACCAGGTGGTTGGTGTTGTGACACAGCCGGACAAACCAAAGGGAAGAGGCAAGACCCTCCTTCCCACACCGGTCAAAGAAGAAGCACTCCGCCACAATCTTCCGGTATATCAGCCGGTGAAGGTTCGTGAACCGGAATTTTTCAAAGTGCTGGAAGAACTGGCTCCGGACGTCATTGTTGTCGCCGCTTTTGGACAGATCATTCCCAAAAGCATTCTGGATCTTCCGAGAGGAGGCTGCCTGAACATTCACGCCTCCCTTCTTCCGAAATACCGGGGTGCGGCGCCGATCCAGTACGCTGTTATTGACGGGGAAAAAGAATCCGGTGTTACCATCATGCGCATGGGAACAGGTCTGGATACCGGTGATATGATTTCCAGAAAAATTGTTCCGATCACACCGGAAGAGACCGGCGGAAGCCTTTTCGACAAGCTGTCTCTTGCGGGAGCGGATCTTCTGGCAGAGACCCTTCCTCCCGTGATGGATGGAACTGCCGTATACGAGAAACAGCCGGAGGAGAGTCCGACACCATACGCTGCCATGATCACCAAACAGATGGGACTCATGGATTTTGAAAAGAAGGCAGAAGAACTGGAGCGTCTGGTACGCGGATTATCCCCGTGGCCAAGTGCCTATGCATATCTGAACGGCAAAACACTGAAGGTATGGAAGAGCGTTCTCAGTGAGGAAAAGACTGCCGGAGAACCGGGACAGATTGTAAAAACCGACAAACAGGGCATTCATGTTGCCTGCAAAGAAGGAACGCTGATTCTCACAGAGGTTCAGCTGGAAGGAAAGAAACGAATGGAGGCGGATGCATTCCTTCGCGGATATGCAATTCCGGAAGGTTCCTTCCTGAAAATGACGAAGGAGTGATTTAGATGTATTCACGTTATATGTACTATTGGGATCCAACCTACATTCTGCTGATCATCGGAGCCATCATCGCTATGGCAGCTTCCGCAAGAATGAAATCCGTTTTTGCCAAATACAGCAGAATCGCCAGTGCATCCGGACTGACCGGAGAGGAAACCGCTCTTCGGGTACTTCGGGCAGCGGGAATTACCGACGTGACGGTACGCCCGGTAGCGGGAAACCTTACCGATCACTATGATCCGAGAACGAAGACGGTAAACCTGTCCGAAACCGTATTTCATCAGAGATCCATTGCAGCCCTTGGAGTGGCAGCCCACGAGTGCGGTCATGCCATGCAGCATGCCCAGGGCTATGCGCCACTGGACCTCAGAGCCAAACTGGTTCCGGCTGCAAACATCGGATCTCAGCTTGCATGGCCGGTATTTCTCATTGGACTGATTGTATCCCGCCCGGCACTGACAACCGCAGGAATTGTTCTTTTTTCTGCAGCAGTACTGTTCCAGCTTGTTACCCTTCCGGTGGAATTCAACGCATCCAGAAGAGCCCTTGCCATGCTGGAAAACACGGGAATTCTCGGACATGAAGAGAATTCACGGGCAAGAGAGGTCCTGACCGCAGCAGCACTTACCTACGTTGCAGCGCTGGCATCCTCTGTTTTGCAGCTGCTTAGATTAGTACTTCTTTCCGGAGGAAGACGTCGTGACGATTAATGGATTAAATTCAAGAGAACTGATTCTCGACATTTTATTAGAAGTAGAAAACGGGGAACACAGTCATATCGCCATCAGAAATGCTCTGGCGAAATACCAGTTTCTTCCGAAACAGGAGCGGGCTTTCATCACAAGAGTCTGTGAAGGAACTCTGGAATACCAGATTCAGATCGATTACATTCTGAACTCTTTTTCCAAGGTTACCGTAGAGAAGATGAAGCCGGTCATCCGCATCATTCTCAGAAGCGCTGTGTACCAGCTGAAATTCATGGACAGCGTTCCTGACAGTGCCGTTTGCAACGAGGCAGTGAAGCTTGCCCAGAGAAAAGGATTCTTTAACTTGAAATCCTTCGTAAACGGAGTGCTCCGCACCATCGCCCGGGAACTTCCTACTCTGGAGTACCCTTCCAGAGAAAAAGATCTCAAGAGACACCTCTCCGTGAAATATTCCATGCCGGAGATTCTCGTGGAAAGATGGCTTGCGGATTATGGTGAAGAAACGACCGAAGTGATTCTTCAGGATTTCCTTAAGGAAAAACCACTCACCATCCGATGCAGAACGTATCTCTGTGATCCGGAGACCGTGAAGAAAAGTCTGGAAGCTCAGGGAGCGACTGTGGAGCCGGCTCCGTACATTCCTTACGCATTCCAGATATCCAATTACAACCATATCCTGACACTGGATGCCTTTATCGAGGGCAAAATCATGGTACAGGATGTGAGCTCCATGCTCGTAGGAGAGGTGGCAGACCCACAGAAGGGTGATTACGTCATCGATCTCTGTGCAGCGCCGGGAGGAAAAAGCCTTCACATCGGTGACAAGATGGAAGGTTACGGCACCGTCGATGCCAGAGATCTGACTGCCTACAAGGTAGATCTGATTGAACAGAACATTACAAGAGCCAACAGCATCAACGTCCAGGCGAAAGTCATGGATGCGACCGTATTCGACGTAGAATCCGAGCTGAAGGGAGACATCGTCATTGCAGACGTACCTTGTTCAGGCTTCGGCGTCATCGGCAAAAAGCCGGAGATCAAATACCGCACAAGCCCTCAGAAACAGACGGAGCTTGTGGAACTTCAGAGAAATATACTCAAAAACGCAGCAGAATATGTGAAGTCCAAAGGTGCCCTGGTATTCAGTACCTGCACCATTGCAAAAGAAGAGAACGAGGAGAACATGATGTGGTTCCTCAATAACTTCCCGTTCAAACTGGAAAGCCTGGATCCTTATCTTCCGGAAGAACTCCACTGTGAGAGCACGAAGCTCGGATATCTCCAGCTGCTCCCGGGAGTCCATGGAACAGACGGATTCTTTATCGCAAAATTCAGAAGGAAGACATGATCATGACAGATATCAAATCCATGACACTGGAAGAACTAAAAGAGTTCATGAAAGAAATCGGGGAAAAGCCCTTTCGTGGAAAACAACTGTATGAATGGATGCATCAGAGACTCTGCGTCTCCTATGAAGAGATGAACAACATCCCGAAAAGCCTGAAAGAGAAGCTTCATGACAAGCCTCTGGTCGCTTTGGAAAAAGTAGGCGTGCAGGTTTCCGCCCTGGACGGAACGAGAAAATATCTCTTCCGCCTGCCGGACGGCAACGTAATCGAGAGCGTTCTCATGCGTTACAAACATGGAAATTCCGTTTGCATTTCTTCCCAGGTGGGATGCCGCATGGGATGCCGGTTCTGCGCCTCCACCATCGGGGGACTGACCAGAAGCCTCCTCCCATCCGAAATGCTGGATCAGATTTACCGGATTCAGCAGGACACCGGGGAGAGAGTATCCAACGTCGTTGTCATGGGAACCGGAGAACCTCTGGATAACTATGACAATTTACTTCGATTCATCGAGCTTCTGACAGACGAGAACGGACTGCATCTGAGCCAGCGAAATCTGACTGTTTCCACTTGCGGCCTCGTGCCGAAAATCCGGGAACTGGCAGAACAGAAACTCCAGATGACACTGGCAATTTCCCTTCATGCCCCGAACGATGAGAGGCGAAAAGAGCTCATGCCAATCGCTTTCAAATATACCATCGAGGAACTTCTGGACGCCTGCCGATACTATTTCGAGAAGACCGGAAGACGTATCACATTTGAGTACAGCGTCGTTGCCGGAGTGAACGATCACCCGGAAGATGCCGCTGAACTCGCTGGCAAATTAAAGGATCTGAACTGCCATGTAAACCTGATTCCGGTGAACCCTGTGAAGGAAAGATCCTTCAAAAGACCGGCCCGTCAGGCGGTGGAGAATTTCAAAATAAAACTTGAAAAATGTGGAATAAATGTTACTATTAGAAGGGAAATGGGCAGCGATATTGACGGTGCCTGTGGTCAATTAAGAAAGAGTTACATGGATCAGACAGAAAGTGAGAAACAGCATGAGAATATTTTCGGCTACTGATGTCGGACAAAAACGGCAGATGAACCAGGATTACGTCTATGTATCGGCGGATCCAGTAGGCAATTTACCGAATCTGTTCGTAGTGGCTGACGGTATGGGAGGCCATAATGCAGGTGATTATGCATCATCTCATGGTGTGCAGACACTGGTTGAAGAAATTCGCAGAGATTCTGATTACAACCCGGTCAAGGTCATACGCCATGCCGTGGAAGTTGCGAATCAGGAGATTCTGGAAAAAGCAGAGAATGATGAGAATCTAAGGGGTATGGGTACGACCATGGTCGTTTGCACCATCGTCGGTCAGTACGCATACGTTGCCAACATCGGAGACAGTCGTCTCTATGTGATTGAACGACAGATACAACAGGTGACCAGAGATCACTCTCTGGTACAGGAAATGGTTCGCATGGGTGAACTGAATCAGGAAGAAGCCAGAAACCATCCGAAGAAGAACATTATTACGAGAGCACTCGGTGCGGAAAAGACGGTGGAAGTAGACTTCTTTGACCTGAAATTGGAATCCGGAAGCGTGATTCTGATGTGTTCTGATGGATTAAGCAATATGGTGGAAGATCGCAAGATGGAAGAGATCGTCCACAGCGAAGATGCCGATCTCGATGCCAAAGGCAGAAGACTGGTAGACGAAGCGAATCAGAACGGTGGTAAAGACAATATAGCAATTATATTGGTAGAACCCTTTGCGAATGAGGTGGAAGCATGTTAAAAACAGGAATGATTGTAGCAGAACGCTATGAAATATTAGCAAAAATCGGAACCGGCGGAATGGCGGATGTGTACAAAGCAAAGGATCACAAGCTGAACCGTTCTGTAGCAGTGAAGGTTCTGAAACCGGAATTCCGGGAGGATAAGACATTTATCCGCAAGTTTAAGAGTGAGGCTCAGGCAGCAGCCGGACTTACCCATCCGAACATCGTCAACGTCTACGACGTAGGAGATGACGAGGGTGTATATTATATTGTAATGGAACTGATCGAAGGTATTACCCTGAAGGATTACATTTCCAAGAAGGGCAAGCTTTCCATCAAAGAGGCAACCAGTATTGCCATTCAGGTTTCTATGGGACTTGAGGCAGCCCACAGCCACGGCATCGTACACCGGGATGTGAAGCCGCAGAACATTATTATCTCCACAGATGGTAAGGTGAAGGTTACAGACTTCGGTATTGCCCGTGCGGCATCCTCCAACACCATCAGCTCCAACGTGATGGGCTCTGTACATTACAGCTCACCGGAGCAGGTTCGCGGCGGATACAGCGACGAGAAGAGTGATATTTACTCTCTCGGTATTACCATTTATGAGATGGTAACCGGCAAGGTACCTTTTGACGGAGATACCACCGTTGCCATCGCCATCAAGCATCTTCAGGAAGAGATGGTTCCGCCAAGTGCACTGACACCGGACCTTCCATTCAGCCTTGAGCAGATTCTTTCCAAATGTACCCAGAAGAGCGTTGACCGCAGATATCAG
>JAUNAE010000613.1 GCA_030527765.1 Eubacteriales bacterium | reverse complement strand
TAAAGGAAGGGAATGTGCCTGCAATGTTTGATCTCGGAAAAATGTATTTCGATCGTTTGCTTGAAGAAGCGAATGATAAAAAAGCGGAGTTCCTTTTCAGGTATGCCTTGGGGGGATATACTGCTCTGGAACAAGCCAAAGAATCTGATTTTTATGAATATCAGATAGGTAGGCTATATGGACTTAAAACATCGTTTCAGGATTACGCAGAAGCAAAGAAATGGTTTGAACTGTCTGCCGAAAAGGGAAATGCATATGCAATGTTTGCTCTCGGGAACATTCATTATTACGGAAACGGGACAGAGGTTCATTATGAAAAAGCATTTGCATATTTCCGCTCAAGCGCTGAAGAAAATTGCGTCCACTCATATTTCAAGCTGGGGTATATGCTTCGGAAAGGAATAGGGTGTGAAGAAAACATTCGTGAATCAGATGTATTGTTCGCAAAAATGATTCAATATTATGAGAAAAAAGATATTGAAAAAGAAGACGCACTGAACTGCTATCGGCTTGGCCAACTGTTCGAGAAAGGTTGGGGAACAACAAAAGATATTTCAAAAGCGATGGAATATTATCGTGCGGCGTGTAAGAGCAATAATGCAAATGCTGAATTTGCTCTTGGCAGATTGTGTTTCATGCAGGGGAATGACGAAGAGGGCGAATATTATATTAACCTGGCAGTAGAGCATGGAAATGCGTATGCAGGAGAATGGTATGAACAATGGAAAGATTATTGGAAAAGTTTCTATGCCCATATGGGCGTTTCGTCAGCGCTTAACCTGTTCTGCCGCCTTGCAAATATTATAAATGATGACGCAATACAAAAAATAGACGGTCATAACAAGACGATTGTTGACTCAAAGGAGAGGAAAGAACTTGCAAAAAAGAAACAAAGACTTGGTATAAAGATGGGGTGATTATTCTGAAAAGGTTTACAGACGAACAGCTTGGCAGAGCAAGCAATATTGACCTTGTGAATATGCTTAAAGGTCAGGGCGAAAAACTGAAAAAAGAAGGCCGAGTGCATCGGTGGATGCGGTATGACAGCACAGTTATATACGGCAATAAGTGGTTCAGACACAGCAGAAGCGTAGGTGGTGGTCCGATACAGTTCATGCAGCACTTCTATGGGATGGACTTTGTTGAGAGTGTTAAATATCTATTGAATGGCGAAGAGGGCGCTGTGTTTACGCAGGCGGAACAGCAAAACTATGAGAAGCCGGAGTTTATCGTGCCGAAACTATCAAAGAATATGCACAGGACATTTGCCTACTTGATCCAGACACGCATGATAGATGCGGATATCGTTCAGCATTTTGTAAATGAAAAGAAAATACAGGAAACAGAAAAGTACCATAATGCTGCGTTCTGCGGTTACGATGAGCAGGGGGAGATGAAACAAATGCACCTTAGAAGCACCATCCCCGGCAGCCGATTTTTTCAGGATATAGATGGCAGTGATAAGCAATACTGTTTTCGCCATGAAGGAAGCGGAAGTGATGTGTATGTATTTGAGGCGCCGATAGATATGCTGTCGTACATTACCATGCACAAAGATGATTGGCAGGAGCAGAGCTATGTCTGTCTCGGCGGAGTTGCCATTGACGCACTCAAAAATATTATGAAAAACAATGAAAATATCGAAAGAGTACATCTGTGTGTAGATAAAGATGAAGCAGGAGATAAGACGGTAAAGAGAATCGGCGATGAACTGACCGAGAATGGAATTGAATGGGATAGGATTATCCCGGAGAACAAAGACTGGAATGAAGATTTAATACAACTGCGTGAACAGGAAAACACACAAAGTTTTGAATTAAGAATGTGAAAGGAAGTGAGAA
>JAUNAE010000612.1 GCA_030527765.1 Eubacteriales bacterium | reverse complement strand
AATTGGCTGTGCAGATGAACATAACATTTGACAAATCATAAGGAACGTTCATGTAATGATCCGTAAACGTACTGTTCTGCTCCGGGTCAAGTACTTCCAGTAGAGCACTTGCCGGATCTCCCTGATAGGAACTGGACAGTTTATCAATCTCATCCAGAACCATTACCGGATTTGAGACACCGCTCTTCTGAATCCCATCCATAATTCTTCCCGGCATAGCTCCTATATAAGTTCTCCGATGTCCGCGAATATCCGCCTCATCTCTCACACCGCCCAGACTGACTCTCACATACTTTCTGTTCAGTGCTTTCGCAATGCTCTGGCCGACACTGGTCTTTCCGGTACCGGGTGCACCCACAAAGAGAAGAATGGAACCCGCCTGCTGCTTATTCAGATCCATAACAGCGATTTGTTGAATGATGCGTTCTTTCACCTTCTTCATTCCGAAATGATCTGCGTTAAGAATGTCCTCCGCGTCCTTCAGAGAAATCGACTCAGAATCCGGTTTCTTCCAGGACAGACTTGTCATGAATTCCAGATAATCATTCAGCATTCCGTATTCTGCATTGTTGCTTCCGCTCTGCTTCATACGGTTCAGAATCTTTTTGGCTTCCCCAAAAGCGGTCTCATTCATGCCACTGTCGTTGATTTTTTCTTCCAGTCTTCGAACATCGGAAATATCCTCCGGATGCATCTCATCCAGTTCTTTCTGAAGATATTCCATCTGCTTTTTGATGGCAGCCTCTCGATACGTCTTGCGGTATTCCGCCTCCTGTGCAGTCTCTGCCTCGCTGGACAGACGATTCAGTTCCAGATACTCATAAACCGCCTTTTCCATCAATGCCATACGTTCTTCCCGGCTGTCAGTCTCCAGAAAATGGTATTTTTCATCCGCCGGGATGGAAAGCCACGGGGACATTCCTGCAGTCAGCTCTTCCATGGATGTCCAGGAAGCAATAAAATGCTTCGCCATTTCCGTCCACTGGTGTCCTTCGATCGTACGAAGAATTCCGGCTTTCAGCTGATTCAAATGTTCTCTCTCTGTGTCTGCATCCAAATCCTCCAAATCCGGGCGCTTCGTAATATTCAGCTCGATGGTATGATTGGTATTGATATGAATTTCATCGATATTCACACGGGATTTCGTCTTAACAACGACAAATCCGTTTTCGTTCGACTTGGTAATCGTTCCGGAGACACCGATTTTTTCAAAGCTGTTCTCCTGAACGTTGTTTTTCGCCTCCTCTTTCTTCAGAATAAGAAAGATGATTCGCTCGCCTTCCTCCGGGGATTTTCCCGCCAACTTTGTATAATCTTCCGAACGAAGATAAACTTTTGCATTAGGAAGAACAGTAATATTATAAACAGGAACAATCGTCATATAAATTTCCTCCTCTAATCCGACACTTGTCAGCACTCTTTCTGTTCGAGTGCTAATTCAACTGTAAAAATAATTTGACAAAGAAAGGTCATATGGTAAAATACCAATATAAACTTTACAGTTGTCAATTTATGGTTTGATCCTATCACAAAACTTTACAGTTGTCAACTATTTATGAGGTGAATATATGTACTGTGGTAGTAATAAAACTGCTCTAATGTCTCAGAAAGCCATCTCCGAAGCCTTTCTGTCTCTGCTTCAGGAAAAGGATTTTTCATCCATCAGCGTCAGTGAGTTGTGCAAATGTGCCGGCATCTCCCGTCAGACTTTTTACTCACTCTTCCAGTCTAAAGAGGATGTCATCTGCTATGAACTTCAGAAGAATTACTGTTTCAGTGTCAAAGAAGGCTGCGGTTGTGAACAGTTTTCACTCCGGGATCTCTGTCACACCTACAGCAGTTAT
>JAUNAE010000611.1 GCA_030527765.1 Eubacteriales bacterium | reverse complement strand
AGGATAGATATGCAAAATCAGGAGTATATATATGCAAAAAAATGATATTTTATCAATCTGTGGGACAGAGTACAAAGAAATGACCATAAAGCTTCTGAAGGAAGCAAATCTCAAAGAACTCATTCCCGATTCCTCATCACTCATTGGAATTAAGCCAAATCTTGTTGCACCATCAGAAGCCTCCTGGGGAGCAACAACACATCCGGAGATCGTTGCCGGTATCATTGAGTATCTCAAAGGCAATGGCTTTCAGAATCTGAGAATGATAGAAGGATCCTGGGTAGGAGATAAGACCATGGAATCTGCAGAGGTATGTGGTTTTCTGTCACTTAGTGAGGAATATAAAGTTCCTTTCCTGGATATGCAGCAGAGTCCCGGTGAGAAAAGAGATGCAAAAGGACTGGAACTTTCTGTGTGCAAAGGGGCTGCAGAAGTCGATTTTCTTATTAATGTACCGGTTCTGAAAGGTCATTGTCAGACGAAGGTGACCTGTGCCCTCAAAAATATGAAAGGACTGATTCCGAATCCGGAGAAGAGAAGATTTCATGCTCTTGGTCTGCACAAACCAATCGCTCATTTAAATGCCGCGATTCACCAGGATTTTGTTGTGGTGGATAATATTTGCGGAGATCTGGATTTTGAAGATGGCGGCAATCCTTTTGAAATGAATCGCATTCTTGCCGGACGGGATCCGGTTCTCATGGATGCCTATGCAGCACATCTGATGCATTATGAAGTGGAAGACATCCCTTACATTGTAATGGCAGGAGAGTTAGGTGTAGGTTCCTCTAATTATCGGGATGCAAGGCTTTTCCAGATCGGTGATACTACTGCAAGGGAAATTCCTCTTTCTCGAAAAGTGCTGGAAGTACAGGACGTTGTACAGGAAGTAGAATCCTGCAGTGCCTGCTACGGATATTTGATTCCCGCACTTCAAATGCTGAAAGATGACGGACTTCTTTCCCGCCTTCCGGGCAAAATCTGTATTGGTCAGGGATATCGGGGCAAAGAAGAAACTTCCGAGGAGATTGGTATCGGTAACTGTACAAGAAAATTTTCCAGACATCTTCCGGGATGCCCGCCTACAGAAACGCAGATCTATGAGTATCTGAAGGCTCTGATCCACGAAGAGGAATAAGGATAGTCAAACTTATCAAAACATGGTATGATGAAAGATACAGAAACTCTATCAATTGATCATTAGAAACAGGCAGGAAAGGAATTCACCCCCATGTTAAAAATCAAACAGTACGTCAAAGTACAGAGTCTGGAAGAAGCATATGAGCTCAATCAGAAAAAGACTTCCCGTGTGCTCGGTGGTATGATGTGGCTCCGTCTTTCAAACCGAACGGTTGGAACAGTGATCGACCTTTCCGGCCTGGGGCTTGACACCATAGAAGAAACAGAAGCGGAATTCCGTATTGGATGTATGACTAGTCTTCGAACTCTGGAAACAGACGAAAGGCTGAATCAATATACAAACGGGGCTATGAGAGAGAGCCTGAGACATATTGTAGGTGTACAATTTCGAAACGGGGCGACTCTGGGAGGAAGTATTTTCGGAAGATATGGGTATTCCGATGTCCTTACTATGTTTCTGGCTTTGGATACGACTGTGGAGTTGTATCATGCGGGATTGGTTCCACTGACAGAATTTATTACCATGAAGAAAGACCGGGATATTTTAGTACGGGTTATTGTTAAAAAGACACCGATTTGCTGTTATTATACAAGTCAGCGCAGTACAGCAACGGATTTTCCGGTACTTACCTGTGCAGTGTCACTTGCAGAAGAAACACCTTGTGTTGTTCTTGGTGCCCGTCCTTATGCTGCGAGAAGAATGGA
>JAUNAE010000610.1 GCA_030527765.1 Eubacteriales bacterium | reverse complement strand
CAGTAAAGCGTGAATATTTTATTTCCCGCCAGATTATCCAGACCAGATTCACCAAAGCAAAACACAAGATAACAACAATTACAACTCTCAATATTTTTTTCATCAAACGTTCTCCATCGTCTGGACAGGTACCCAAATACCACATTCATAATCAGGAGACTGAGGATTACCGGGAGCATATACCTCAAGGGTAGCCGTTCCATCTGCATGATATTTCCGTCCTTCATTCGGAAACCATTCCTGCCATACTGCTGTATTAAGTGTCTGCAATGAATTCGGCATAGGTCCTTTCGCTGTAAATACTGCCCAGTCACTGGCAGGGAAGGAGTATAACTCCAGTCCTTCCGGCACATTACCGCCTTGATACAATCCGGCAATCCAATACGCAAATCCATTTGAGGATTCTGCGCAGATGGCAAACATACCGATACCATTTTCCAGGATTGCTTTCTCGATTTCAGTTTCCGGCTTCATTGTCTGCCAGAGTCTTGCATATTTTTCAGCATATTCTTTGTCCCAGAATTCAGGACATTTCTGATAGCCTTCCTCAGGACAGATTTCTGTATGGTATCCAATAAAAGTCATTGCCGGTTTCTTTTCATAATTCACATTCATTTTTGTTATTCTCCTTCTTTCTAATGTTGTTATTTCACATTATTCGATATCCAGACCTGATAACATCCATCGCCCAGGTCCAGAATTGTTCTTCTGACTTTTCAACTCTGATACTGTTATCAATTTCGTGAAAGGCCAGAATTTTGTTCCTTTCATCTATCCATGCTTCTTTGTATTGCGGTTCCACTCCATAGCCCTTCCTCGTACACTGTAACGTATTACTCCTTTTGCGTATTAGCAAAATTCAATACTGCGTTGAAAACACCTAACACAAGCCATGTTGTACCACTGGATTTATTTCCATCTAACATCTCCATGATGGCAACAAAAAGAAAGCATATTGCAGGCGACCAGGATATCCCCTGAAAAAATCTGCTTGTTTCTCTTCCATCTTTCTTTGCCTTTACTGTCACACAGGAACATGCAACAAATAATCCAATTGCGATCCACGGTAATGCACTTGTTAAAAAATCTAAAATAGCTTTCATTTTATCCTCCAAAGTTCCTATATATAACCCCATCGTGAGATATAGAGATTATTACTTACTTACGTTCGTTAGTATAATTGGTAAAAATAGTACGACTGTACTTAAAAAGCACAGCCGCTTACAGTCATCTGTTATTTCCCGTATACTCTGAAAAACTGTCTGACATGTCTGTCCAGAAGTTCCATAGCTTCCGCCTCTCGTTCCGGCTCTCTGTCACAAAGGTTTGTCCACATGGAGATTGGCCAGGCTAGCTGTGCGGCCATGATCTCCGGGTCTAAATCCTTCAAGATGCCCTCACGAATGAGGAAACGGATCTGTCCAAGGTTATACTTAAGCACGTCCTCGTAATTATGCTTTGACTGTATCTTCTTTAATTCTTCGTTCTGAAACTGCTCGATCGTCAGCATCTTTCTGATCTTACTGATTTTGGGATCATGAATGATATATCTGATCTGACCTTTGATCTCACCGATGATTGCTTCCACCGGTCTTCCCTTTTTACCTTTGGTAAACTCCGGATCATCCCAATCAGCTGTTGCAAAAATTGAATGCTGATCAAATTCCCTGGTCAGTTCCTCAACCAGTGTGTCCAGGATATCCTGCTTATTTGCGAAATGACTATATAATGAGGCTTTTCGAAGACCAACCGCATCTGCAATCTGCGAAATGCTGGTTGCCTCATATCCTCTTACCGAAAATAAATCTAATGCCACTTCCAAAATCTGATCTTTTGTATTTACTC
>JAUNAE010000609.1 GCA_030527765.1 Eubacteriales bacterium | reverse complement strand
CTCTATGGTAGAAAGCCTTTAATTTATCTTCATCGACATCAAATAAGCCCATAATATCTCTCCCGTTTGTCATACCTGTCATCAGACTGATGTCATTCACTTTGCACAGAACTGCTGCTTCATCGTCTCTATCGCATGCGCTGCCCGTATATTTAATTATAAATCATTTTCACGTTTTCCGCACAACAAAAGGCATCGACCAAAGTTCCGGTCAATGCCTTAATTGGTATTATGAAAGCGAATAATCCATAGAGTGCAGCGAAGATTACATAGAAACCCTGGTCTTAAACAGTTTCTCCGCGACAATAGCACCAGTATATCCGGCAAGAATCGTGCAGCAGATCAAAGAGATTAAACCGATCGGAGTAGCAAGTGCCATTAGACCATCTGCGTAGGCAACGCTTCCCATTTCTTCAACTGCCCCTGCGTAATAGAACTCCTTATCCAGCCAAAGCAGCAGAAAGCTGCAAGCCGGAACCAGACCGGCAATCGCATAACCAAATCGTACGCCTTTCTGACTATTATATCCCAGACAAAATCGAATGATTTCAGCCACAAGGAGAACTGCAATAACAGCTATGATTCTGGGAGTACCCTGAATTTCACCCATGAGAATCATGATCAATGCAAAAATTCCCGGGAGAATGAACAGTCCGCCGAATTTCCTCCAATTTTTGCAGACAATCAGAACCGGAGCCGCTGCCAGGAAAGCAGCGACCACAGGCTGGTAAACCCAGCAGAACGGAGACAGAAATCCCAGAAACATGCAGCCAAACGCTATAACGAAGTAAATGAGCTCCAGCCCTGCAAAACTTAATACTTTTTTCATGTTGACCTCCTTAATTTGATTTTTGTTTACATATCTTCTCAGCTGTTACACAACCAAAGTACCCTGCGCAACCCCCAAAGAGAACCAGTGCTGCCAGATAAACAGGTGCTGCATATGGCATGAGCCCGGCAGCATACGCTTCCTTACCGATTTCCGCTAAAGCCACCTCATATTTTCTCCGATTTTTCTGGTATTTTCCAATGTCATACCGCAATATTCATATTTATCCTTTCTGTTCATTAAAACGTGTGGTTAGTTATAACTAATCTATATGTCAAAATATACCGCCTTTTCAGGCGGTTAGTAATATCTAACTATTATTATACATCACTTCTATTCATATTACAAAGGAAATATTTATTTTTCTTCTGACAATTTTTCTACATCTTCAGCGATTTCCTCTTTTGTTCTTTAGTCTCTGCTTCATCGTCTCTATCGCATGCGCTGCAGCTTTGATCGGATGATACAGCATCATCCGCGGCCCCGCATATTTCATGACAGCCCGGATCTTATCCCGCATCTCCGGTCTGTAGCAGTGTACTTTGCAGGATGAACAGAATGTCTTCGTTTCCATAAACGGACAATGCGCCGTGCGCGTATTGGCATAGTTCTGCAATGCGGCGCACTCAGGACACAGTGCCCCCTTTGTACCATGTAATCCTCTGCAGTAGATCTCGATCATAAGGGTGACCGTTTCCTGCTCCTGCCGACGCTTTCTTTCAATATCCATTTGTCTAGTTATACTCCTTCCAGCTGATAACAGTTCCGCTAAAATAAAAAATCATATCTTTGTCCCCAATAATAATTTTGCCAAATTTAAGAACAACTTAATGGTGCCTGGCACCGGGGCTGATGTCCTGGTTTTTCAGATATGGCAGAAAAGCCTGGATCGCCGGCAGTTTATGTCTGCAGATCACCCCGACTCTGCCCGCGGGGATATCTGAAGGAACGACACTGAAAAAGCGCGTATATGCCTGTGCCCACATGGAGTGAATGACAAAAATATCGTCAGAAGAGA
>JAUNAE010000119.1 GCA_030527765.1 Eubacteriales bacterium | reverse complement strand
AGAAAAACAGACAGAGCAGATTGTTGCAGAAAAAGATCAGTTTAGAAAGAATGAGGGGGCTTATGAAGATTACAAATTTGACATGCGAAAATATGGTTCGTCCACTTTCAGTTTCTGTTTCCAATCCATCCTTTTCCTGGATGATCGAGGCAGAAGAGGAAAATATTTTTCAGAGTGCTTATGAGATTCGTGTCTGGGATGAAAACGGACGTGAAATCTGGAATACGGGAAAAGTTGAGAGCAGCGAGACGATTGGCATTCGCTATGAAGGTGAGAGCCTGAAGTCTTTATCCGAATATTCGTATCAGGTTCGCATCTGGAATCAGAAGGATGAGTGGGCGGAAAGCGAAAAAGCAGGTTTTGAAACGGCACTTCGAGATGCTGCAGAATGGACAGCGAACTGGATTGAGCCGGAGGCTCTTCCACAGCTTCCGAAGAATCCTCTGGAACAGGCAAGAAAGGTCTGGGATGATCAGATCGCAGCCATTATGCGCGGCGAGCAGGTGGAGATGCGTATTGAAGGCGACATCGTAAAAGAACTTCCTGTTGAGCCTTACGATCCGGCAGTTTCTATGCGAAAGACTTTTGAAGCAAAGAAAGATGTGGTAAAAGCAAGACTGTACATTACTTCCCACGGAATTTATGATGCGAAGATCAATGGAAGAGAAGTGACAGATTCTCTGCTGAATCCGGGATTTACGACATACAACAAGCGGATTCAGTATCAGTCCTTTGATGTGAAAGATCTGCTGCAGGAAAGTAATGCCATACATGTCACAGTGGCAGATGGATGGTACAAAGGAAAAATTGCTTTCGGAAGAGGCTGTGAATACGGAGAAGTACCTGGTCTGTTAATGGAACTGCACATCTGGTATGCGGATGGCTCGAAAGATGTGATTGTGACAGATGACAGCTGGAAATATTCTTATGATGGTCCGGTTCGAAAAGCAGACCTGTTCTACGGAGAACTCTATGATGCAAGGAACGTGGATGGAGATCCGTCTCTTGTTTTCTATGAGGATGACTGGTGGAAAAAAGTTCTCGTAAGAGACAAGCCGGATGAGACTCTGGAAGCACAGAGTTACCCTCTGGCGAAGGTGTTCGAGCATGTGACTGCCAAGAGAATCTGGACATCTCCGAAGGGTGAGACACTGGTAGACTTCGGTCAGAATTTTGCGGGTATTCTGGAGGTACGCATTCACGGTGAAAAAGGGGAAGAGATTGTTTTTGACCACGGGGAAGAGCTGGATCCGGAAGGAAATTATTTCTATACACTGGAAAATTCGACTCAGCCGCAGAAGGATACTTATATTTGTAATGGTGACGATGAGGAAGTTTTCAAACCGAAATTCACCTACCATGGCTTCCGCTACGTTCGTGTCACCGGTGGAAAAGACTGGAAGAAAGAGCAGTTTACGGCTCTGGCCATCAGCACCGAGAATCCGGTAACCGGAAGTTTCTCCTGCTCGGATCCATCTCTGAATCAGCTGCAGCACAATATCTACTGGAGTCAGAGATCCAACAATATCACCATTCCGACGGACTGCCCGACGAGAGAAAAAGCCGGCTGGACAGGAGATGTGGTAGTTTATGGTGCTTCTGCGCTGTACAATCAGCAGATGACGGAATTCTACAAGTCCTGGCTTAAGAGCATCCGTGTGGAACAGTATGAGAATGGTCATATTCTCGGTACCGTTCCTCAGATCAACTGTTATATTTCCCAGACAAGCGGAGGGTCTCTTGGATGGGGAGATGTCATTCTGACTCTTCCGTGGCAGCTCTATGAGTTATATGGAGACAAAACGGTTCTGGAAGACAACTATGAGGCTATGGGCAAGTGGCTTTCTGCGATGAAAGCAGCAGCTTATGAACTTCCGACTCCATACAATACAGTAGCTGCACCGCAGGTGGATGTTACATCCATGACCGGCAGACAGCTGGATAATCAGCATTATCTGATTAACAGTGGTTTCCATTTCGGAGACTGGATCATTCCGAGTGTTGTCAATGAGCAGGGCTTTACCGATGGACCAATGTCTGCATATTTAACAATGAATTATGCGGATACCGCACTTCTGGCACATATTTCCGATCTGTATGCAAAAATTTCCAGACTGTTGGGACATACGGATAACGCGGAAATTTATGAAGCATATGGGAAACGTGTGAGAGAGGCGTTTGCAGAAGAGTATGTTACTTCGGAGGGAAAACTTGGTCAGGAAATGCAGGGCAATTACATTCTTGCCTTGAAGTATCACATGGTTTCCGGTGAAATGGCAGTGAAATTTGCTGAGAGACTGAAGGAACTGATTGCAGCAAACGGATATCGTCTGGATACCGGATTTATGTCTACTCCGCATCTTCTGGATGTTCTCTGCGATTACGGATACGAAGATGTGGCATGGAAGGTATTGTTCCAGAGACAGTGTCCGTCCTGGCTGTATGAAGTCGATCATGGTGCTACTACTATGTGGGAAAACTGGGATGCGATCCGAGTTGACGGTCAGCGAAATGAGTGCTCCTTTAACCATTATGCTTTTGGATGCGTCGGAGATTTCCTGTACAGACGCGTGCTTGGCATTCAGAATGCCGGACTGGCTTACGATGAGATTCGCATTGCACCTGAGTATCATGTACCTCTTACAGAAGTCAGCGGCTCTTATATGAGTGCCCGTGGAAATATTGAGCTGACCTGGGGTAAAGTAGAACAGGGATACTTCATCAAAGGCAGCATTCCTGCAAATACAAAAGCTGTCATTGTCCTTCCAAATGGAGAACAACAACAGCTTACAAACGGATCCTTCTTTATGACAGTATGATCGAATCAAGCAGCGGATTGCGAGAATCTGCCCGATCCGATCAGTTACAAAATATTAACGTTTACGGTGCTGCTCCCGGTAGTGTCTGGGAGTGACACCGTATTTGTTTTTGAAAACGTTCTGAAAATAAGACTGACTGGAGAAGCACAGATAGGTGCTGATCTCACTGAGACTTTTGTCGGAATAGGTGAGAAGGCTCTTTGCCTCCTCCAGTTTGCAGCGCATGATAAACGTATTCAGATTAAAGCCAAGCTCTTTTTTGAATTTTTCCGAGGTGTAGGAGCGGCTTCGGCCAATGTGATCGGCAATATCCCCCACCTGAATGGGATCGTTGATATGCTGATTGATGTACTGAATACATTCAAAAATTTCCGGTGACATGCCCTTTGGAATTTTGTTCTGAGACACGCGGCTGCAGAAGTCTTTCAGCATGATATATTCCAGGTTGGAGATGGAATCGATCTGAGAAAGGCGCTCACATTCCTGAATGTACATGTCAGACAGCTGGTATGCCTGCTCGATGTCCATACCTCCGTCGATGGCACTTCTTGTCGCGAGAGTCACGCTGGTAATAAAAATATTCTTGCGCTGACGAAGGGCATTGTCTGCGACGATTCCTTCAGCCATGGCTGCAGCACCGTTCAGAAGACCAACCAGTCCATCCAGATCGCCCTGCTGAATATAGTTCATCATTTTTTGCTCAAAATGCCAGGTGTTGTGATAACTGCGGCTTTCTTTTGCGTCGTAAACCTGCTTCGAATGGAGATCAGAAAACTCTGCCTTGGGCTGAGTGTCTGTGACATTAAAATGTTTATTAACATCGATGGATTTCTGGTTTACAGCAGAATACACGAGCCCAAGAATCTGTTGAAAACGGCTGAAGGAGATTACCGGAAGCCGAAACAGAAATTCGGAGACTTCGTCCTTGTGTTCCGGAAGGACAGCCCATTCCTTCATGAAGTTGCGAAGGGAAAAATCAGAATAAGGGGTACTGAACACAGGGCCGATAAAGATGATAAAGGGCTCTTTTTCGGATCTCACAAAACCGTAGTAACTGAAGGAATCCGAGACGAAATAGTCCGGATTTCGTGTCATCCGGGTAAAACCTGGAAGAGATTCTCGAAAGATTTGAGACGTCGTAAACTGCGTCGGGTAGGAAAACTGCTCATTGGTTTCCGGATTATAGCAGCAGATAGGGATGGCAGTTGCCTGATAAAACTGATTACAAAACTGATTAAGATATGAAAGCATGGCAATTCCTCATAATAAAAGAAAAGTTTTATTTTGACGATAAAAACATAATTTATTATACAAATTTACAATATATTATGAATGGAATTTGATAGGATGTCAATATAAAGAGAATCAAAGAAATAAGTCAATGCCAAGTGCAGGACAAAGACAAACCTGTCGCAAAGTGATCTGAGAAGTGTTGAATATACGAAGCAGGAAAAGGAGAAAAATTATGATTAAGGATTTGAGAATCTGTTATCAGGAAAACCCGATCGGGCTGGATGAACTTCCGCGTTTTTCATGGAAACTGACAAGTGACAAACAGAATGTTTTTCAGAAAGCTTATCAGATTCAGGTTGTATGCAAAGGTGAGCTGATTTGGAACAGTGGTGTTGTTGAGAGTGATCAGTCCATTCTCATTCCTTATGAAGGAGAAACACTGCTTCCGATGACAACTTATCATGTGCAGGTGAGCGTCTGGGACATTTTGTGGAAGTGAAACTTCCGAAGCTTGTTGGCGAGAAAATTGTGATCCGACACGCGGAAACTCTGGATAAAGAAGGAAACTTTTATACAGAAAATCTTCGCAGCGCAAAATGTACAGACACTTATACCTATGGTGAAACGATGGAAGGAGAATGTGTTCATCCGCGTTTTACTTTCCATGGATTCCGCTATATTTGTGTAGAAGGTGTGGATGAGTCCGTATCTTTAGAGAACTTTACTGCCTGTGCACTTCACACGGATATGACACAGAGCGGAAGTTTTGCAGTGGATCATCCTCTTCTGAACCAGCTTCAGAGCAACATTGAGTGGGGACAGAGAAGCAACTTCCTTGATGTTCCGACGGACTGCCCTCAGAGAGATGAGAGACTTGGATGGACAGGAGATGCTCAGGTATTTTCCGGTACGGCATCCTACAATTTCCGGACTTTGAATTTCTTCAAAAAATGGCTGAGAGATATGGCGGCAGAGACGACTGCGGAATGGGGAGTTCCTCATGTTGTTCCGAATATTCTGGGAGATCAGGCAGGAGCTGCAGCCTGGAGTGATGCAGCAACCATCATTCCATGGAATATGTATGAAATTTACGGAGATCTGGATCTGTTAAAAGAAGAATATCCTCTGATGAAGGCATGGGTGGACTACATGCATGCCCATGCGAGCGAGAATGGTCTCTGGCAGACGGGATTCCAGTATGGAGACTGGCTGGCATTGGATATTGAGTCCGGAAGTACGGATCGTACCGGTGGAACCGATAAGTATCTGGTGGCAAATGCTTACTATGCCCATTCTGCAAAGCTTCTTTGTAAAGCGGCTCATGAGCTTGGATATGCAGAGGAAGAAGAGAAATATACGGCACTTTATGAGAAGATTGTGGATGCAATCAATGAGGAATTTATTACTCGTACCGGACGAATTGTCAGCGAAACACAGACGGCCTGTGTACTCATGCTGTACTTTGATCTGGCAAAACCGGAGTACAGAGATAAGATCCGTACAACACTGGAGGCCAATATCGGTGCCCATCATGGACATCTGACCACCGGATTCGTAGGAACACCGTATCTGTGCCATTGTCTCTCAGAGGAAGGTCTTCACAGCGTTGCTAACGAGATTGTTCTCAAAGAGGATTTCCCAAGCTGGCTTTACGCAGTGAAAAAAGGTGCAACGACTATCTGGGAGAGATGGAACTCCGTTCTTCCGGACGGAAGCTTCGATGAATCCGGAATGAATTCCCTGAACCATTATGCATACGGCTCCATTGGCAGCTGGTTCTATGAAAAAGCAGCGGGAATTTCCCCTCTGGCACCGGGATACAAGAAGATCCTAATTGCTCCGAGACTGACAAAAGGTATCACAGAATACAAAGCCTCCTACGACAGTGCTTATGGTGTGATTCGCAGTGAGATGAAATATGAGAATGGAAAACTGTTTTTCACAGTGGAAATTCCTGCAAATACCACAGCGGTGATCAGACTTCCGGAGAAAGACGAGGCTCTGGAGGTTGGTTCCGGTATTTATGAGTATGAATATACCACTAATGTAAGCCTTAGACAGGAACGCTTCAGTATGGAGTCCACCCTGGGAGAGCTGGTTGCAGAAGAACTGGGAAGAAAGATGTTCGATGAACTGGTACCGGGCATGCTGGACAATCCGCTGATCAAGTTTGCATACGGCATGACCATCTCGGAACTTCTGCTCCAGTCCATGGATGCAAAACCGTTGTACGAGGCCGTAATTAACGCACTGAATCAGCAGGGGTAAGAGATCGCAGAGAATTATTTGATTGGGGCAAAGCGGAAATATACGTGTTCTGAGATAAATATGCCAAATGTCGGCAAAATCAGATGAGATCAGAAAGTGGAAAATGTTAAAGATTGTAAAATTAACAAGCGATAAGATAAAATTACAATATTTTAGCTAAATCTGCAAAACAGGGATGTACATGAATGGTATAGTAATGACATCAGTTAAGGAAAGAAACACTTAAGGAAAAAGGGAGGAAACAAACGTGAGCAAGAAACCACTTGGAAAAGACAAGTTCGGCGTACAAAAAGTTATGCGTGCAAAAGACTATTTTGGTGACGCCACAGGACAGTTCGCACTGAATGCAATCTCCGGTCTGATCGGACAGCTGACCTACTTCTATACAGATAAGGTTGGAATGGCAGCAGGTGCAACCGCAACCGTATTTATGATCTGTAAGATTCTGGATGCTTTTACAGATGTCATTATGGGTAACATTGTTGACCATACAAAACCGGGAAAAGAGAAATATCGTCCATGGATGTTAAAAGCAGGTATTCCGGCAGGTATCCTGGTAGCAGGAATCTTCATGGTTCCTAAGGGCATCGGAAGTACCGGACAGCTGGCATTCGCATTAATTACCAACCTGCTTCTGTCTGCTGTATTCTATACCGCAGTTTGTATCCCGTATGCATCTCTCATGACCGTTCGTACCAACAGCCAGGAAGAGCGTGGTACCATGGGAACCTTCCGTGCAGCATCCGGTTATATTTCCGGGATGATCATCGCAATCGCAACTGTACCGATCACCAACATGCTCGGCGGAACACAGTCTGCATGGATCAAATATGGTGTAATCTTCGGTATCCTCGTTGTTCTTGCATTTACTATCGTATATCTGACATCCCGTGAGACTGCTACAGAGGACGGAACAGAATCCGCTCCTGTAGAAGTAGAGGCAGATCCGATTCCATTCAAAGAAGCTCTTGGAAAACTGTTCCAGAACAAATACTGGGTGATCGTGCTTGTTACAAACTTCCTTTCCTGCATTATTTACGGTCTGACTGCCGGAGCAGGAACCTACTATTGTAAATGGATCTTCGGAAACGACAACTTGATCGGAATTCTCGGTGCCGTTGGTCTTGTACCGACACTCCTCGGATTCATTGCTCTGACACCAATGATTAAGAAATTCGGTGTTGTTAAGACTCTGCTGATCAGCTTCGCTTTTGGTATCGGTGCAAACTTATGTCTGCTTCTTTTCGGAAGAGAAAACTTCATGCTGTATGCAGTACTTGGATGCTTCTCAACCTTCGCAACCATTCCTATGCAGGCACTGGTTGGTGTTATGACATCCATGGCAATTGACTACAATGAGTACAAATACGGTGTAAAAATGGTTGCAACTTCCCAGTCTGCTTCCAGTTTCGGTGGAAAAGTCGGCAGTGGTATCGGAGCTTCCATTATCGGATGGATGCTCGGTGCAGTAGGATACGATGCAACACTTGCAGTTGCTCCTGCAGCTACTAAGTGGGCAATCTTCGGATTCTCCATCATTGTACCGCTTCTGATGTTTACTGCAATGTTTATCATGGTAAGCCGTTTCGATCTGGAGAAGAGACTTCCGGAGATGAAGGCAGAAATCGCAGCAAGAAAAGAAGCTCAGAACTAAATATCCTGCAAAGTGTGGGGATCCTCCGATTGACTGTAAAAAACAGGGCCGGAATAAGAGATGATCTTATTCCGGTCCTGCTTTTTTCTGCGATCAGGATTTTATGATTTGGGCTGAAAACAATCAGGTTTCCGGGAAGGTATCAAGTGCAAATTCTCTGTCGGAATCGCCGCTTAAAGAGAAACCTGTCACATATGATGGACCTGCAAGATAGAATTCGTCTCCAATGTACAGTCCACGTACAGTGGAAGGACTGCTGAGGCCGGAATAACCGGCGATAAGCAGATCATAAATTCCGGCATTGGAAAAGCCGTCGGATTCGTCATATGCATAGAGAAGATAGCGGTCATCATAATAAAATCCGAACAGATTCTTTTCCGGGCTTATAAAGATGGATTTGTAATTGTTGATTGCCGGACAGCTGGTGACGCCATTGAGAACATAGGTGTGTACTGGTTTCAGATTTCCGGGGTCAGAAGTATCAAACATCGTAAATTTCAAACCTTTCGTACGTCCGGAAACAGGATCCGTTTCATAGCCGATTCCAAGCAGACGGTCCGCCCCAAATGGATGAAGGTATGAAGAAAAACCGGTAATTTCCAACTCTCCGAGAAGAGTCGGATTCTTTGGATCTGAGAGATCTGCACAAAACAGAGGATCGGTGTTTTGGTAAGTTACAAAGTATGCGGTGTCTCCCATGAAACGTGCAGATTTGATCTCTTCGTTCTTACCGATGCCGACAAGCTTTGATACGGTCTGAAGGTGAGCATCCAAAATTAAAAGAGCGTTCATGCGTGATCCCTGACTGCGTGACAGGGAATATGACAGTGAATTTCCGGTCAAAAGAGAAGACAGAAATTTTGCGAGATCTCTTGTATTGTATGTGATGAGCACCCGGAGATTTCCCTGATATTCATCTACAGACCAGGTGTTATTGATATATCCGGATAAAACACAGGAGGCAATCCCATGGAATGTACCATCTTCCAGGGAGATGCGGGATATCTGAGAGTTACTGTTGGAATTTTCGTAATAACTGTTTAATACATAGAGACTGTTTTCACTGATATAGAAGTTATCCGCACCGGAGACAAAAACACCTGCATCTGTGATGTCGGAAGGATCTGCATCGGAGATGGCAGAGAAAATCAGATAATCCTGAGAAGTCACCACGTTTGGAATACAGAAGGACTTTGGAGAGAGTTCCTGATCACCAATAGTGACCGCAAGATCTGTGTCCTTTTTCTTGTCTTCCACATATACGGTTTTTGTGGTATACAGATACGTTGTATCGCCAATGCGTCTCGCCTGGGAATAGCTGCCATCTTGAGAAATATTTCCCAGTACGGAAGGGCAGCTGAGATCTGAAATATCAAGAGTTACGATTCGAGTAAAATATTTGTCGTTCCAGTGGCCCGGGTCGTTCACGGATTCTCTAACAAGAAGAATCAGATGGTCGCCGGATATAAAAAGTTCCTCAATTGATTGACTGGTCAAAGAATCGCCGCCCTGGAGAAGGAAGGGGACTTCCGGATCTGAGTCAGAGGATGCGTACAATGCAGTACGACTCAGGACTTCACTGTTTTCTTTATCCGCCTTCACAATGGTTAGGTACTGATCCTTCTGTATGATATAGAGATTTTTTCCATCTGTTTTGACAATGTCAGCTTCGTCAACTTTCTGATCCCGGAGATTCGTGTTTGAGTAATCTCCTGAAGAGACAGGAAGTGTTGTGTAAGGCTCAGAGGAAGTCGATTCGTTAGATAGAGAAGCGGAGGTGTCGGCATCAGACCAGGTGGCAGTGTCTTCTACAGTAACCCAATCGCTCTCGATTAGGTCGTTGGAATCATAATCAACCCATACGTCCACTTCGTCATAATTTTTTTGTCTGGCATTTTTCAGAGCATTGTAAATATCGGT
>JAUNAE010000608.1 GCA_030527765.1 Eubacteriales bacterium | reverse complement strand
AAAGATTCCGTAGAGGCAAGATATTTGTGGTATCTTTATTATATACCGATGATGCTGTATCCGGCTTTCAGTATTTTTGCGGCTGCACATATAGGAAAAAGAGATGACTGGATTCTTCCGCGGAAATATTTGCTGCTTTTGCTGATTCCATTTTCTTTTTTTGGAGTTATTATTACGAATGATCTTCATCAGCTTGTGTTTGTGTTTCCGGATAATGGTCGTATATGGTCGGACAGTTCTTACAGCTATGGAGTACTTTATGTACTTCCCTATTTGTGGTTTTTTGCATGTACGGTTTCTATTCTGATCATTCTTTATCGACGATGCAGAATTCCCCGGAAGAGGGAGTGGTCATCCAGGCTCATAGCAATTCCTCCGATTCTTGGATTTGCCTATAATTTTGCCTATATTACCGGCCATGCTTTTTTTCAGGATTTTATTCTTGTAATGAGTTTTATGACCTGTATTACTTTTGAGATGGCGATCCGTACAGGATATATTCGTTCCAATTCTAATTACATAGAAGTGTTTCAAAAAACAAAGGTGTCTGCTCAGATTCTTGACCGGGATTTGATACCTCGGTACGTCAGTGAAAATTCCACAAGTTACGATCCGGAACTACTTCGAAAAGTAGTAGATACCGGAAGTGTGCAGGAACATTATCTGAGATTGTCTGCCTGTCCGATTCAAGGAGGGTATGCGCTGTGGCAAGAGGATGTTCGAGAAATAATTCATCTTCAGGAAGAACTGGAGGATGCCAACGAATATCTCAAAGGCAGAAGTGTTGCTCTTAGTAAGAGTTATTCCGTGGGAATGAAACGCAGACGACTGGAAGAACAGAATCGTCTGTACAATGAAATGCAGAATCAGACAGAAGAGAAACTTACAAAATTATCGGCGTTGATTGAAATATTTGAGCATACATCAAGAGATTCAGAGAATCAGGTGTTATGTCAGATTGGTGTTATCTCTGCCTTTCTGAAGCGCCGAAATAATTTGATTTTCCTTGCAGAGGGCAGCAGATTGTTCCCTGCAGCAGAGCTTCGAAATTGTATAAAGGAGACGGCAAAGGTTCTGGAAATGTTTCAAGTGACATGCAAACTCCATTTGGATACCAATGCGAAGATGTCTTTTGCTCAGGTGGTCGCACTGTACGATGCACTGGAAGAACTGATTGAACAGACGGTAGATCAGAATCCATCCTACTACATCTCTGTTACGGGGAAAGAAGATCGTCAGATTCTCAGAGTTCGCATTGCGGGAATCAACGAGGTGCCGGTCGTTTCTATCCAAAATATTAAGATCTTTCAGGAAGATGAGGAAGAATATCTTTTTATTATAGAAGAGAAGACTTAAAACGCGAATCTCGTAAGAGGATTCGCGTGCGAGTTCGGCAATTGCGAAGAGGCCTGAGGATTAAGGGTGTATCGGGGATTTATGAACTACAGGAGGTGGATTGATTGAAAAAATTGCGACATAGTATTGGCCGCAGTTCCGTGAAAGAAGCATTCGATAATCTGCCTTCCGGAATCTGCAATTTTGATAAAAGAGGGATTCCGGTTCTTGTGAATCGAAAAATGGATCGTCTTAGTTTTGATCTCATGGGACATGATCTACAATATGAAGAGGAATTTGCCAAAGCTGTTTCTGAACTGAAAGATGGATTGTTTCATGAAGAGAATGGAAGCATCTGGGAATTTCAGAAAAATGAGATTGAAGGTCTTGGAGTCGAATATATCGCGACAGATGTCACAAAAATTTATGAGGATAATCAAATTCTGGAAGAAAAGAATCGGGAACTGAAAGAAATGGCAAGGGTTCTTGAAGAGACCAGCAGGAATATCGTAGCT
>JAUNAE010000118.1 GCA_030527765.1 Eubacteriales bacterium | reverse complement strand
CGGTCAGGCTGCGCTGAACTGCGACCGAGGTGGGCTCGATGCCCGGAATAATCACCATCCACGGAACTACGCCCACGCCTGCGGGGAATACGACCGGACACTCCGTAGCAATCTCCCAGAGTTCTCTGGTAAATACTTTATCATCTAACGGAAGAACGAATGTAAGCGCAATTGTATTTGTTGTGTGTGCGTGATATACGACACGATAATCAGGATTCTGAATTTTCTTAACTTCAAGGTTCATTAAGTGAGAGGGAAGCTCCGATGTGGGGCGTCCGCCATTTACGAGGCCCCAGACGATGCGATAGTTCTCGCCCTTCTCATCGAGCTCGATCATGCAGATAGAATCTTCCGGATCGAGGATCACGTTTCTGAAATATTTTCCGCTTCCTGTCACAAGGAAATATTCACCTGCGAGCTGCGGAACGGAGGTTCCGATCGGCTGCCACTCTTTTGCTTCAAAGTTTTCTTTTACTGCTTCAACTTCTTCCGCCTTTACTCGATAAGAGAGGTTTCCGCCGTTGCGCTCGTGCCATCCCTGCTCCCATCCGTCGTTTGCCATACGAATAAATCCTTTAACAAATCCTGCCTCTAAAAATTTCATAATACTTTTCCTTTCGGGGCTCTCCCCTTGACTATGCCTGTTTTATATCGATTTTTTATTTAATAGATCCTGCTTATCTTGTTATCACTTCCATATCGACATTAAAGATCTTCGCAACCTTCATGATCGTATCGATATGTCTTCCGCTTGCTGCCGCAAAGTGATGTGTCGGTCCCGCCTCACTCCACTTGCTCACAAATTCTCTTGCGCCGCAGGTAAATCTTGTTCTCATGTTTGTATCACCGATGGAGAGGATCTTTCCCTCCTCGTTTACACCTTCCGCTGCGATGAATTTGAAATGTCCGTCGCCGTCCTGTGTGATTGCGAGATATGTAACCGGTCCGAGGTGCGGGTAGAACTGTGTCAGGTATCCGCCGCCGCTCTTTCCGTGGAATACCTCCACCATCTTCATCGTGGGTTTCTTTGCCGAGATCGCAGCGTCACCGGAGCCGCTGTGTCCGATGATGGCGATGTCATCGTTGAAGTCGATCGAATACATTTCCGCAAGCTGTCCTGTACCGGAGATCGTCTTTAAGATACTCATTGCCATGGCAACCTTCATGTCACCCTCTACCGCACAGGCAACTCCCTGTTTGATCAGCATTGAGAATGCCGGAATCAACATGCTGTCCAGCACACCTGCACGACCTTTTGCAAATCCATCGTAGTGAGAAGCGATGAGACCAAGCTGCTCGTCCTTCACCCACTGCTCGAAGGCAACAACATATTTTGCCATATCCCATACTTTCTCGATGGTTCCGCCGCCCTCGATATCGAAGGTGTCGAGAATATCCTGCGCTTTCTCGCGGATTTTTTCCTCATCGGTAATGTTGTCTGCGATGACCCACATCTTCTCCCAGTCAAACTGTTTTGTGTACAGGTTCATTCTGCGGTATAAGTTGGATTCATCAATGTAGAGATCCATCATGCCGGGATAGGGACGGCCGATCTGCGCGATATTTGTGTCGCGAAATCTTCTTCTTGTCTGTGCTGCTCTGCACCACTGCTCGATCTCTTCTGCCGCTGCGGGATCTCCGCCCTCAACGACGCCTGTGATTACGGCGCTTCTCTTTCCGTAGCGGTTCAGGTCGGCAACCATCTCTCCGACTGCTCCGCATCCTCGCCATGGTACCGTGTTCATCATAACCGTATGGCACAAGAGGAATTTTCTTTTCTCTATCCTTCATAAGTTCCACTGCGCCAAACAGTCCGATGTAGCGAACATCTCCGACGGAAAGATGATTTGCCTTGATCTCCTCGAGGAGTTCTCCGAAGTACTGTCCAACTTCCTGTACATGCTCCAAAATATGATGCTCACTGTAATAATTGACCGCCGCAACACCTGCTGCACATGCCAGTGTGTGACCGCTGTAGGTCAAGCCGTATAAGAATGTGTTCTTGTCAAAATAATCCGCGATCTCCTTACTGACAAGAATTCCTCCGAGCTGTACATACCCACAAGTGACGCCTTTTGCAAAGGAGATAATATCCGGCTTAATGCCCCAGTTTTCAAAGCCGAACATCTTTCCTGTTCTTCCAAATCCAGCCATCACCTCATCACAGATGAGAAGAATGTGATACTTATCGCACAGTGCTCGAAGTCCCTGCAGATACCCGTCCGGAGGAATAATCACACCGTTTGCACCTGTGATGGATTCAATCTCAATGGCTGCAATCTGATCCGGTCCCTCATATAAAATCTGTTCTTCCAGCTGTCTCAGATAATATGCGGACGCTTCCACATCATCCTTAAACTCAATCGGTGCGCGGTACACATAGGGATCATAAAATTTCAAGAATCCTGAAGGCGCCTGTTTTTCAATGGCAAAACGTCTTGTGTCACCGGAGAGGTTTCCGGAACCGAGTGTAGATCCATGGTAACTGCGATATCGGGACAGAATTTTGTTCTTTCCGCTCACAGTTCTTGCTGCATAAATCGCCGCCTCATTTGCATCTGATCCTCCACATGTGAAGAATGCCCTTGCAATATTGTCAGGTGCTAGATCCACAAGAAGTTTTGCCAACTCAGCTCTGGGGCCGGATCCGTATGCAGGTGCGATATAGGGAAGGATTTCCACTTGTTTTTGCACCGCCTCAATAATGTCACTGTTTCCGTATCCGAGGTTTACATTTGCCAGCTGACTGGACATGTCGTAGTATCTCTTTCCGTTATAATCCCAGAAATATATACCATCCGCTCTCTCCACAGGTGTTGTCTCCACGCCTCCGAGAAGCCAGGGATGCTGATTGTATTCTCTGTCAATCTGAATGATCTCTTCTCTTGTCAGTTCTGCCATGTTATTATCCTCCCTCAATATGTACTGAGCTCTGTGAAGAGCTCACAAAGTATGTCATCAGTGATTTCTACCGGATTATTGTTTATATTTGGATGATGGCTGAGCGTAACTAACTCTTCTATCTCTTTTTCACCGAGATGAAATTCCTTCAGTCCTCTTTGAAGACCGATCTGCTCTTTTATCGAGATAACTGCTTTTCGAAATGCTTCTGCGTCCGGATATCCGAGAACCTCTACAAGCTCCTTCACTGCCAAATGTTCTCGATTCACTTTGATAAAGAAATCAATAGTCATTCCGCAAGCCTCTCCGTGTGGAATCTTATACAAATTTGTCAGTGGAAAGGAACAAGCATGCGAAGCAGTGGTTTTCGGTAGATTGAATGCGAGACCTGCAATAAGGGATGCCTCTGCTGTCTTCTCTCGTGCCAATGCATTTTCCGGTTCCCGATATGCAATTGGCAAATACTCCATAATTGTTTGGATCGCGGAAACTGCCAATGCACTCGTGATTGGCTGACGTCCTCTGCTCCAATATCCTTCGATCGCATGACACAAGACATCAATGCCTGCGGATGCGGTAACTTCCTTTGGAAGAGTATAGAGAAGTTCAGGATCGACGATCGCCTTCTCCGGATAAAACTCCGGAGAAAGCATTGGCATCTTCACGCCTCTCTCCCGATCAGTCAAAACACTAACTGCAGTGACTTCACTTCCTGTACCGGCAGTCGTAGGAAAAGCAATGACCGATACTTTCTTTTTCGGAATCGTTTTGCCTGTCCCAAGATACTCGCCGATATCATCGACAAGAAGGGAGGCTGCCTTGCTCAGATCCAGAACACTTCCACCACCGATGGCAAGAATTAGAGAACTTTTTCTCTCCCGCATCTTTGCAGCACATGCATTTACCTCTGTAACATCCGGATTTGGTGAAATATCTGTGAAACGATCTTCCTCCAATACATCTTCGATCAAATGCTGCAATTCATGATTTCGAAGAGCGCTTTTCGAAGCGATGATGAATGGTCTGGGCGTCGAACTGATCAATGATAAAATTTGATTTTTCTTTCCTCTGCCGAAGATGATTTCAACAGGTTCTCTGTAAATCCACCCCATTTCTCGTCCTTCCTTTCATGTCTCTCAAGTGATAAACGCATAATATCCTACATTTCCTACCGGAACAAAAGGTATACGTGAAAACGTGTTCACAAAAAAAGAGGAAATCATGTGATTTCCAATCCATTTCACATAATTTCCTCTATATTTGATGTCGTTTTTACATTTTTCGTGAAAACGTGTTCAGTATCGAGTTTACAGGGTTTTCGCCTTATTTTGTCGCTTCAGTAACCAATCAATCCAATTCCAGATCATCGCTGATATACACGGAATATCCAAGTTCATCCACTTTCTCCCGAATCATATCCTCCAGTTTTTCATCAGTTGTATACTCAAGCAAATAGATCTTCACTCCGAAAGACTCCAGATTTTTCAAATAATCCAGATAATACTGCTCTGTATCATCGCTGCTCTCCTCAAAAGATTCATTCTCCCAGTTGATGGCAGTGAATACACACTCCTGGTTTACTCCGTCCAGAATATTCGTCGGATCTCCGTTTTCAGAGCAGTACTCTGCCACGTAAACATCGCCGCCATTTACGATTACGGACATGCCGGTTTCCTTTAAGCCTTCCAGAATTTCCGTTATCCCTTCAAACACAGCCCGGGTATTGTATTCATAGTAGACGTCTGCATTGTCAACGAAGAAGCCATCGATTCCTTTTTCTTTCAGCTCCTGCGCAAGATCATCCACGATGAATTTCCTCCAGCTTGGTTCCGATACATCTACAAATCGCTCCTCCGGCCAGTTTTCATACGGTCCGAGGGTGAGTCCCAGATAGGTCTCATAATAGTCCCGGAAATTTTCGACTGCGCCGATATTGATGTAAGAGTAAATGTTCTTGTTATCTTCATGGAGAAGTGCGATTTCTTCCGCAGTGAAATTCTGGGCATCGATCACCAGCAAATTACAATTCAAATTCTTCGGCAATGTATCAAAATCAGAGGATAGATAAACACCGTAATCCAAGCTCTTCTCTTCGCTCTCTGAAGTTTGCGCGGATGTACATCCCACCGATTCCGCCGCTGCGAGACAGCCGATAAGAAAAAGAACGATCCGTTTATTAACAGGTTCGGATCTTCGATTTAATAGTTGAAACTTCACAGCACGCCTTTCTTCATTGCAAATCGTCTTCTTTAACAGAAACCGAAACGCTAACCATCAACCTTCATTATTCAAGATTATTTTCGAACAGATGCACCGGCCTTCCGGCGCAGACTTTTTAAATATTCTTTCTGCTCGTCGGAGATCCGATAGCTTTCTACAGCCTTCTGAATGGTTTTATTATGCACCCACAAATCAAGCGCATCCGTTTCAATAATCTTTACCGTGTCATCATATTGCTTTGCCAGCGCTGTGGCGAAGAACCATGCAATCATCATATTCACATAATACTCCTCGCTTTTCAACGCGCTTATCATCTCTAAATACGCCGCATCAAAATCATCGTCCAGATAATGATCCATCAGCATTTTTATGCCGAACCGAACAGTGTATGCATGCTCGTCCGTTATCCAGCGCTTTATTTCCGCGAGAAGTGCATTCTTGTTACATGCAAGCCCCTTAGGTTTCAACTGATCGCATGTCGCCCAGTTATCAACGTGCGGCAAAAAAATCCGCACGGATTCTACTGCCTGCTCATAGTCTTTTATCTCACCCAGGATAAATGCGTGCAGTTGCATCTCGTCAAAATATGTATGCGGCAGCTCCTGCAGAAATTCTTCTGCATCCCCCTTTTTTATGATTTCTTTTGCTAGTTTGCGAAGCACCGGCGTTCTCACTCCGATCACACGCTCCCGTTTTACCGTTGGAATCAACGCTGCATGAAAGTCTGCAAATTTTAAGTCTTGATATTCAAATAAACGATTTACGATCCACTCCATTATTATCCCCCTGCTTTCCGGTTCTGTCTTATAATTTATTCTCTATAAGCTCATCGGGTTCATATGCGGCTCGAGCAAACGACTCCTTTAAGAAATCCGGCGTTCTGCTGTACATGAATGCAGCAAGTGTAAAGGTGTTCATAGGCTTATCCGAGAGAATCCAGTCTTTCAGCAGCCCCTGTATTCCAAAATTGTGATACGCAATAGAAAGTTTCTGCTCCTCCGTTAATGGATCGGCTCCCGCCTTCTCCAACGCATCCCTCGCGATCTCCAATCCAAGATTATGGATATACGCCGCAATGGAATTCTGTGAGGCTGACGCAAATACTTTTTTGTAAAACGGCCTCTTCTCTTCCATTTTCTGCATGATCCTTGCAAGTCGTTCCGGTGAATACTCCGCCTCCTCATATTCTACAATATCGGAGAAATCTCTTAAGTACATCCATGCCACAAGCTCATATTTATCCTTAAAATGATAGTAAAAAGTTGGCGGTGTCGTTCCGCTCCTTTTCACAAGTTCTGTCACGCGCACCTTGTCAAAGGTCGTATCTTTCAGCATCTCTATCAAGTGTTCCGCATACAAATATTTCGTTCGATCCTTCATTGTTGCTTCCATAATGATCACTTTCTTATAAAAATCTGTTTTTATTAAGTTTCCTTATAAAATATAGTTTTTATAAGAATAATTTATTCTGCTTATTTTGTATACTGTTTTCAAGAAGAACTGAATCTGAAACTTTATTTCCCGATTAAAGGAACAGTAATTTAATCATTTAAATAGAAAACACGCAGGAGGAAATTTTCAATGTCTAACATTTTAATTTTAAACAGTGCAGCAAGAAAAAACGGAAACACAGCAGATCTAATTCATGCTTTTACAGAAGGCGCAGCGGAAAACGGTAATGAAGTAAAAGAAATATATTTGGCGGATAAAACCATTCGCACCTGCCTTGGATGCGTTGCATGTACAAAGAACGGCGGCAGCTGCGTACAAAAAGATGACATGAATCTTGTCTACGAAGGCATAGAGTGGGCGGACGTGATCGTCTTTGCTTCCCCTATCTATTTCAATTCCATCACAGGACTTCTCAAGATGGTCAACGATCGAATGTTTGCATATTGGAATAAGCATTTTCTTTCGGGCGGCGAACCTCCCAAGAAGAAAACCGCGCTGATTTTGTCATCGGTATCAATCGTGCTCTTCCTGCCATTTTTCTAAACGTTTTATCAGGCGATACATGACATCGATCGTTGTCTCCAGTTCTTCAGGCGAGATTTCACTGAAGATCTCAAATACACTCTCCGACTGACCTGCATGACTGTTTTTCAAAAAATCTTTTGCCTTTTCTGTCAAATAGATTCTTTGCTTTCTTCTGTCCTTCTCATCCTGAACGGTATATACATATTCACCGTTCAACATCTTTGCCAGAAGTTTATTTGCATTTTGCGAAGACGATCCCATAAACTCGGCAATATCTGTCGCTGTAGGCGCCTCTTTGTGCAGTCTGATCGCATGCAGAAAGTACATCTGTTTCCATGTCAGCTCTCCAAACTGAGAATCTGCCGCTGATTGATAACGATTGTCAAACTGATTCAGTAATCCGACGAGCACGAAAGGCGGCGCAAAGTGATCATAGTTTACCTTCGGTCCAAATAAATCTTTTTTCATCTCAACTCCCTGATCCACATGAGTCTGTCAATTAATTGGCAGCACTCGATGCCGCTGCGGAATTGGCTGCAGCAATGCAGGCAATCAAAGCAACCTCCTCTGCGATCATTGCCGCAATGATGCTGCTTGTAACTGATGCAGTGGCATTTCGGTCCTTAGAATAACTCTGCGTTACCAAAAGTGCAGCATACATCATACGTGCAGATTCGCCCATGAAGAAGCCAAACTCTTTTTGCTTTTTTAACCACTCATTTGTATCTGCCAGGTCGGAGCAGAGTTCTTCCCCGGGGATCTCCAGATGACTCAGCACAACCAGCATCGGAAGGCCATAAGTCTTGTCATATTTCATGTGGTGATCTCGAATCTCATCGTATAATGACACGACCTTTTCACTTTTGACTTCTACAGAGTCCTCATAAAGTGCCAGAGCACAGCTCACGCTTTGCAAAGCATTACTTCCACCCTTTAGTCCGAGTTTTTTCAATTCTGTAAAACACTCTTCCACTTCACTGCCGATGATCGTCTCGTTCCTCTCGTCCTGCGCGAGCAGCACACACATCAGATAGTCATCGGATCCTGTGACAAACGGATGGCTTTTCTGCATGATCTTATACAGCTTCTTCGCCTTCTCTGTCACTGCGGCATACTGATCGGGCTCAAATTTTTCCGCCAGAATTTCCGCCCCAACGGCAATAAGCGGACTGGAATGAAACTCCTTCCGCAGCGTCTTATACGCTGTCATCAACTGATCAAAATGCTGCGGCTGCCCTCCGCGAATATCGATCATACATGTAATGACCGACATCGCTATTCCTCTGATTTCCGAAAAGATGCCTGCCCTCGACTTAATCTGCTTCTTACAGTATTCTACGCGGCTGCCCTCCACACTTCTATCCGCATGAACATACAAGGATGCACAGACTGTTAAAATGCGATCGTCCTCCCACTTAAGCACCTCTTTTAATTTTTGCTTATTGCAGATCATTGCCTCACAGGTTTTTTTCACATTTTCTCTCATTGCTTTTTCTCCATCTTCCAGTCAAAAGCTTTCAACTTGTTGAGTACAATATACAACTTGTTGTGTTGTTTGTCGATGTGTGATTATGTCATCACACTAAAATATAACCATCGAATAAAAAAAGAGTGAAGGCGTGATGCCGTCACTCTTTCGTTTTTTTACTCTGAGCAAAAATTCTACTGGAACATCTTCAATAACAAAAGAAATCCATACGAGGTAAATGCCAGAATCACCGTGGGATACACAAAGCGCAGTCCCTTGACAAATTCATCGCAGCGCTCAGCCAGTTTCTCCAGATTCAAATTGATCGTCTCCCGATAGAGGTCGATCAACTTTTTCATTGTCTCCGCATCTTTTGTCGTCTCCAAATGGAGATTTTCGAGCTTCGCCGGATCAATGCGAACCAGTTTTTCCGGCTGCAGCAGCTTCATAAAATAAATCAGCAGTGAAACATATGCAATTACAAATGCGAGGCAGGACAACAGATAGGCCGCTGTCAGAAAAACAGCCAATCCTCCCTTCGGCATTTGGATCTTGGCGATACCACCGAATACATTTGTGATGAACACAAAAAGGAAACCACAAAATGTGATCGTGATATATACTTTATTGTCCAGCTTGTTGCTGCGGTCAAAGTTGTTCAGGTACTCCTGCCTGAGGCTTGTCAGCTCCTGTCGAAGCCCCTCGACTTCTCCGTTCGAATTTCGGACACTTTCTACATTTTCCGTGGAATCATGAGAATCAACGTTTCTGCCTTGTATATTATCGTTTGCGCAGTGCATTGCTATTACCTCCGATGTGACTACTGTTACTTCAGTATACCAACAGATCTTATGATTATTCAATGCATAAGGGGCTGTCGCACTAAGCGCCTGCCGTTATTGCAGCATATTTTTGTGCTTTCTTATCTGCAAACAAACGAATTTCTTTTTCTTCATGGGAATATGTCTAACCTTAGTTATCAAGCGTAATTCTCATATCACATTCGTAACAACCTATCACTGCATGATTGCTCACCTGCTCCAGTAATCCCACATGTCCTCCACAAAAAGGACATTTCCATTCAATTTCTTTTCCGGCTTTCACTTGTTGCATCATATCTACAAACTTAGGAATGTCCACATTAGAAGCGTTGCATTCCTTTGTCCAATCCTTTTCTTCCATTATTATTCTTCCTTAAATTTCTCCGGATCAAGTGTCCTGATTTCCTTAGCTGCTGCTCCAACAACAACAGTGTTTGGTGCAACATCCTTAGTAACTATACTTCCAGCACCAACTATTGCAATTTCTCGTTCATCCTTTACTGGTTACTATTCCACGTAAGGGACGCCTCACT
>JAUNAE010000607.1 GCA_030527765.1 Eubacteriales bacterium | reverse complement strand
GCGCGCGAGTTCGGCAGTTGCGAAGCAACTTTCTTCTGCCGAACTCTGCGATCCGACTGAGATGAAGCAATCGACTTTTATTCATGGTGATATCTGCGTTGGCAGATATGTCAGTATAATATTACAGAAATGGAGTATATATGACTTTTAAGGAATTACATTTGAAACGTGACTTGCAGAGTGCAATTAACAAAGCCGGCTACAAAGAGCCTTCTCCGATTCAGGAACAGGCAATTCCTGTGATGCTGGCCGGCAGAGATCTGATTGCCTGTGCACAGACAGGAACCGGCAAGACCGCAGCGTTTGCTCTGCCGATCCTGAATACACTGGAACCGATGAAACCTCAGAAGATTCGTGCACTGATTCTGACACCGACCCGCGAGCTTGCCATTCAGATTTTTGACAATTTCAAAAAATACGGCCGCTACATGAAACTTCGGGCAGTATGTGTCTACGGAGGAGCAAAGCAGGGACCGCAGCTGGCAGCTCTTGGCAGAGGATGCGATATTCTTATTGCAACACCGGGACGTCTCATTGATTACATGGAGAGAAGTCTCGTATCTCTGGAAGATGTCGAGGTATTTGTGCTGGATGAAGCAGACCGCATGCTGGATATGGGATTTATCGGGGATGTGCGCCGCATTGTTCCATGTATGAAAAAAGACCGCCAGACCGTGATGTTTTCTGCAACGATGCCTCCGCAGATTGAAGAACTTGCAAAAGAGATTCTTGTGAATCCGGCATCTGTGAAGGTTTCTCCTACAAGCAGTCCGGCAGAAACAGTAGATCAGAAAATCTGTTTCACAGAGAAAGACGATAAGAAACATTTGCTTGGAGATCTTCTGAAGCAGGAGCAGGTACGCAAGTCGATTGTTTTCACTCGTACAAAACGAGGAGCGGATCGTCTTGTGAAGGATCTGGCAAAAGAGGAAATCAAATCGATTTCTATTCACGGAGATAAGACTCAGGGACAGCGCCAGGCGGCATTGGAGTATTTCAAAGCCGGAAAGGTAAAAGTACTGGTTGCAACGGATGTAGCTGCAAGAGGAATTGATATTCCGAAGATCAGTCATGTATTCAACTATGACCTTCCGGAGGAATCCGAGAGCTATATCCACAGAATCGGCCGTGCGGGAAGAGCCGGTGCAACCGGGGAAGCCATTACACTGTGCTGTAAGGAAGAATTGAATCTGCTTCAGGGAATTGAGAAACTGACGAAGCAGGAAATTCCGGAGATGGAAACGGAGTATTCCGTGGAAGTGGACAGAACCCCTGTCAGAAAAACTTCCGGTTCCGGAAACAGAAGAGGAACCCGTTCCGGTAATTCCCGCATGGGTGGAAGAAGAACCGGTGCATCCAGAGGACAGAGTGCAGCGAAGAGACAGATGGACTCTTCAAGAGCACAGGGAAAATCCTTTGCAGGAGAGAGAACACAGGAAAAACCTGCAGAAAACAGAAGAAATCAGCGCCGCAATGGAAGAGCCGGACAGGCAGCTTCCAGACAGAGAAGCTTCGGAGGGTTGAAGATTTATACCATTCCGGAAAAGAAACGAAAAACATTGGAAGGGCGTTCCTGATATAAACAAGACCCCTCATCGTTTTAAATGCACAATGATATGATTCCCCTTAAGTAGATAGGGGGCATATCACAAAGCATTAGGCGGTGAGGGGTCTTGTTTTATTGCGAGGTATGTTTGTTTGACCCTATTTTGCATTAAGGGAAATTAGGTCATAATATTAGGCGTTACTTTTTGACTTGATATTGGGTTAGTGGGAACCGGGTCATAATTTCCAGCATCATCTTATGACCTGATATAGAGTTAATGGGAATCAGGTCAATATTTCCAGCATCTT
>JAUNAE010000606.1 GCA_030527765.1 Eubacteriales bacterium | reverse complement strand
AAGGCCCAGATCAGGTAAAGCAGACTTATCGTGAGATGCTGCAGAAAGCAATTGAGAAACTATAAATGTTGTGAAGAGGTGGAGGTGCTGTATGGATCTGAAACGAATTGTCATAAAGGGAGCATCCGGCTATGGAACGTTGGATGAAGCCTATGAGGATAAGGTGACTATAACAGCTGATTCAATTTCTTATGAGTACAAACCACATCCAGAAAGTAAGCTGGAAACAAATATACATAGGAAATGGACCTATAAAACAACAAGTCCGATTTTCAAAGAATTATACCAGAAAGTATCGGATATGGCTCCGTACTATCTGAACAACGATCAGGTCCTAATGGCGACGGATATTGGGCCAACAGAGATTGTGGTTACATATGAGGACGGACATAAAGAAAGAGTTAATTATTTCTGCCCAAGCGAATTTTTCAGGGAATGGTTTGTGGTAATTAAGCAGATGGTTCCCGGATGTGAGTATATTCCTGCAGTTCTAATCACGAGCGAGGATTATGCTGAGGAGGAATAAAATCAGAAGGTGTCACTTCAAACCGACACCTTCTTTCTTTTTGTCAAAAACATCTTGATACCAGAACAAATGTTTGTTATATTAGCTCTATCAGAAGCGAAATGCTTCCGATAGAACAAAGCGGTATGAGCAGCATAGAAAGGTAACACCATGAGAAAGAAAGATTCAGACCTGATGAATAGAATACTGACATATATCAGCGAGTATTATCTGCAGCATGATGCGACACCTTCTACGACGGAAATTGCAGAAGCAATGGATATTGCAAGAGGTACAGCATACAAATATCTGATTGCAATGGATGAGAAGCAGATGCTGACATATCGGAACGGACAGATCGATACCACTTCATTACAGAAGATCCAGACGGATCGCGAAGAGGTTTCCGCACTTGGAAAGATTGCCTGTGGAGATCCGGTACAGGAGGAAGAACATTTACTTTATAAAACATCGCTTCCCACTGCGGTGTTTGGAAAAGGTCCGTTTTATATCCTGTATGCCAAAGGTGATTCAATGGAGGATGTCGGAATCGAGGAAGGTGATATTCTGGTGATTCGAAAGAACGCAGATCCTAAGATCGGAGATATCATTGTTGCACTGGATGAATGCCAGGAGAACACATTGAAACGCTACGGTGGTGTGGATCAGGAATCACAGAAGGTACGTCTGGAATATCAAAATCAGGCAGTCTATGGAGACAAAGTGATTCTTGTGAATGAGCTGATCTGTCAGGGCGTACTGAGCCATGTAATCAAGCAAATGTAATATGTAAGGAGGCTGGAAGGTATGAGCAGGTTCAATTGTATGTGTCCGGTTTGCGGGCATATGAATAAAGAAGTAGATCTGGTGGAAACAGATGGTGAGATGGAATGCGAGCAGTGTCGTGTTTTGATCACCGTATGGAAGCCGTATATGGATTTTGAATTCTCTGAAAAAGAAAGAATGCAGCTGCGTCAGATCGCAATCAGTTCTAAAAATCCAAGCGGTAAAATTCTGCATGTTTCCGTGGATCCTTCTGCAAAACAGAAAGAGTTAAAGCCGGATAAAGTGGCTGTATAAAAAGGTCGAATAGCAAATCGGCAGCGGACAGTCTGTACATCTCATACAGGCTGTGGCGGGTCGGACTGTCGATTCTGATCCCGAAGGTCAGGTGCTTTTCATATATATGCATGTTACGGTTTCTTTCCCTTTGCCGCAATGTGCAGCGACATAGATATAATTCGTCGGGTAGGCGAGAAGGGAGATACAAGTTTGATTAGAAAGGATATTATTTCCGGAGCATACAATGGTTCCGGAGCGGGAGAAAAGGATGGTATAAGAAAAAAGATTGAGTTT
>JAUNAE010000117.1 GCA_030527765.1 Eubacteriales bacterium | reverse complement strand
TCCTTTCAGGTCAAACTTCACGGGCAATTTCTTTGACCTGATTTCGCTTTTCTTCATTTCAGGTCAAACTTCCCAGTCTCTTCTTTTGACCTGATTTTGCTTTTCTTCATTTCAGGTCAAACTTCCCCGGGCAACTCTATCACTTTCACTGCATATTTCTCCTCAGAGCAAAATAAGCCGACGATGAGCAGCCATCTCTACTTACTCACCATCGGCCTATTCTTATAAATCTCTTATAATCCCTATAATTCTTTATTGCACCTTATCTCACAGTAATTGGATTCTTGAATTCCCCACACTTCCCTACCTCGTCAGTTTTTTTATCCACTGATATTTGCGGAAATGCAGATACACTGGCAGGCACTTGAATACCTGATCCGACTGTACACAAATCACAACCAGTTCCACCGGCCATTTCCACCAGAAGGCAGAGGCGAAGGACAAGGGCATGACAATCAGCCAGGTGCTGATCAAGTTTAATTTCATTAGAAATGTGGTATCTCCGCCGCCCTGGATAATTCCGGCGCTGACGGGCATCTGATAAGACATTCCCATCATAATGAATCCCATAATCACAATCAGATGAAGAGCCATAGTGGTTGCATCTTCGCTCAGATTATACAAACTCAGAAGCGGATTGCGAAGAGCAATGAGCGCAATTCCAAGCACAATTCCGACACCGATACAGATCACGGAAATGGTTCTTCCGTACTCCTTTGTCTTCTTGAGATCTCCTGCACCGACTGCATTTCCAATCAACACAGAGGCGGTATTTGACATTGCAACAACAATGACTTTGAGATACTGATAGAAGGTTGTTGCAACAGAATTTGCCGCAATTGCATTGTCAGAAAGACGTCCAAGAATACCTGTCTGCACCGGAACCGAGAAGCCCCAGAGAACGAAGGCACAGAAAATCGGAAGGTACACTCTTGTGTAATCCTTTCGAATCTGACGATCTCTTTTCCACATGGTTCTGCTCCAGAAGTGCATCCCTGTCTTGCCCCAAAACAGATAACACACAACAATGATCAGCTCCAGAATACGTGCCGTCAAAGTTCCGATTCCGGCACCGCGAACACCCATTTCCGGCATTCCTAAACGTCCATAAATCAGAGTGTAGTTGATCCCTACATTTACGATCAGCGAGACAATGGAAATGTAAAAAGAAATCTTTACAATTCCCACACTTCTGAGAACACTGATAAAAACATTACTGAGAATATACAGAAAGAAAGACCAGGATACCACCTTCAGATAGATCACACCCTGAGCAAGAATACCCTCTGATTTCGTAAACAAACCTACCAGTTGATATGGAAACATCTGACAGAGTATCAGCACTGCCGCACCAACACCAAGCCCAAGTTTCAAAGATACTGCTGTTAGTTTTCGTATTGGCTCCTCTTCTTTTTTGCCCCAGTACTGGGATGCCAGAACAACCAGAGAATTGCCAATCGACATGGCAAACTGCTGCACCATGAAGAAGATTTGATTCACAGAAGCAGCCCCGGAAAGAGCATCCTGACTGTATCTTCCAAGCATAATATTATCCGCCATGTTGACGCTGTACGCCACCAGATTCTGCAGTGCAATAAGAATCATCATGGAGAATAACGACTTATAAAACTGTCTGTCTCTTGTAAAAAATGTACCTGCTTCTTCCTGTTTCACTTCTTTGTCTCCCCCATAAAATAATCTTCTTTACTTACGCGGTGACAGAGCCTTTGAGAAAATTTTTACAAATACTCCTGTCAGAAGCGCTGCTATAATCGTTCCTTCTCGAGTTCCTTCAATACGCAAATGGAAGAAGAGAAGGGACAAGATTACAGAAACAATCACACATCCCACGTCGAATGCGATTTTTACATTGGCGAATTCCGGCCCAAAGGTACTGGAAATTGCTTTTACAAAAGCTTCCCCGGAATTATAGATCACATCTGCTTTGACGGAAACCGTAACTCCAAGAGCGACAACTGCTGTTCCCACAAATACGAATACAAGCTTCACAAAGTAGTTGTCCACCGGGATACCTGACAGAGCTTTTAATCCTACATCCGTGAATGCTCCAAACAGGACAGACAACGGAATCTGCAGAAGCTGAAAAATCTGGAATTTTTTTCTCAGAAGAATGATCTGACCAAGAATCAGAACGCAGTTCCAAATAATCAGCCAGTTACCCATACTTAGACTGTCAAATTTCAGACTCATAATGTTTGCCACAGAAGATACAGGGGACACTCCCAGTTCTCCTTTTTTTGTGATTGCGACTCCAAGACCTGCGATCATAAGTCCAATCACACACCATACAAAACGCTTGACACTTACTTTTTCTTTCACGTTATTTTTCCTTTCCCTTTTTTATTCCGACCCCCATTATATAACAAAAACAAACTCTTCGTCAGCATAAATATCGTCAAACTCTTAAGTCTGATCCATCATATCTATTATCCACCCTTACCGTAGCTTTAGTATTTGCTGCACGATATTTGTCGAACGATTTTTATTGATTCACACTCTCTTTCCCAACTATAATAGATATAGAAAAACTAAGAATTCTCCAGCAATGCGAGAGGCGGTAAATGCAATGAAAAAATATACAGAAGATGAACAAATTCGTGAGCAGTGTCTGGCGCGTATTTTGTATGAAGGTGATATGTCCAGTGCAAGGAAAGAAGGACTTGCGCAAGGACTCTCCGAAGGTGAACGCCTTGGTGCAATTAAAATTAACACTCTTATCCAAAAGCTTCTCCAGGATGATCGTTTGTCCGATTTAAAGCGTTGCACAGCAGATCACGAGTATCAAAAACTGCTGCTCAAGGAATATGGACTGGAATAACACCCTTGTACTTTCTACACTCTCCTCAAAGTAATTTTTAAAATACAAAAAATCAGGTACCTTTCTTCATTTCTGAAAAAAGATACCTGATTTATTTTTTTATTCGTTTTCTATCCGGGTTATTAATCAGCCTTTCGACTGATTTTCCCTGATTGATTCTACTTTCCCAATGGGGTCTGCTCTTCTCTAATTAGTTCTGCCATCGCTTCTTTTCTTCTTCTGTTCTCGCTCCATGCATGCATTACAAGTGCAATGGCGATAACTCCGTAGCACAGGAATACTCGGAAATACTCACCGATTGCAGCATCACCGAAGAGGTTTTTACCTGCTGCAGGTGCAAGAATGAACATCAGATGGAACAGCACACAGCCGATGATTGCCTGTGCGTTTGTTGCACGAACGACGGAAGCACCACCAACCAGAATGGCAGCTCCTGCATACAGACCAACCTGTCCATGAGCACCGTAGGTCTGGAATGCACCCATATTCTGAACGAAGATCAGCTGTCCCCAACCGGCAAGTACGGTGGAGAAAATGATTGCTGCGATACGAATATGGTTTACGTTAATACCGGAAGCATTTGCAACGGTACCGTTCTGTCCGACAGCTCTGAACTGCTGTCCCAGTTTGGTACGCATAACAACAACATTAAACAGGCAAAGAAGTGCTACCAGTCCGTAAGTTACCATTGGAATATTAACCATCTTGAACAGTGCTTTCACCGGCGGAAGCTGAACAACGACTGCAACAACTGCAAGAGCCGCAATCTGGATGCCAAGCTTCTTGGTGTTCTTGTTGTGGTTCTTCAAATGACCGATGATCAGAATCACTGCGATCAGTGCTGCAAATACCGGAACTGCCTGATAGAACGGCAGTCTCCAGATCTTATCCAGGGACTGGGCAATGCCGCCTTCTTTGGAAAGGTCCATTGTATTGGCGATACCGGTAGATCCCTTGATTGTCAGATTCGGATTTTTGATCGGAATAATGTTATCAAAAATAAACAGAAACAGTAACTGATAGAGACCATTTGCAAAATATCCGATAACCAGACCACCGATCATCTCCTGTCCCTTCATTTTGTTGAAGGTTCTACCGATCAGCCATCCGAAAAGGCTGGACAACGGCAGTGTCAGTGCTACTGCAAGGAGAAATCCCGGGAATCCGGCAACGCCCCACTCAAGAACAAGCAGACAGGAAATCTGTGCTGCCATAGCTCCTGTGGTGATCGCAAAGTTGATTCCCATACCGGCTACAATCGGAATGATCAGAGAAAGAACGATAAACATGTTTCTCGAAAGTCTTCCGAACAGCTCATACATAACATAGTCTGGAGTGTATCCTGAAAATACCATGCAAATAGCACAGAGAATAATGAACATGATCGTTACGATATTATTCCGTGCCAGCTCCTTAACTCTCTTCTTATCCACGACTGTCACCTCCTGATTTTGTCAGAGCATACAGAATGATACCCTGAGAAATTAAGATTCGAAGTACTTCAGAAATTGCACTCTGTGGAACGATTGCATTTGCTACCGGAGTACCAAGGGCAAGAACACCATAGAAAAGGAATGTTCCGATTACAACATGGCTGATCTTCGCCTTAGAGGTTGTTGCACCTCCGAGAAGGATTGCAGATGCTGCAAGGAATCCCATCTGACGTGGTGCCTGATACAGCTGGATAAATCCGAAGCTCTGTGCATACACGATAATACCAACGGCACCGAGCATCGTAGAAAGCATAGTACCGATAATACGCATTTTGTCTACGTTGATTCCTGTTGCAGCGGCAAATCTCGGATTTGCACCTGCGGCGGTCATTGCGATACCGGTTTTGGAACGCATGAACAGCCATACAAGGAAACAGCATAATGCGAAAAACAGGAGAAGTCCTGTCGGAATGGTTACACCAAGTACCTTGAAGGAAAGAAAGTCATTCAACAGATGTCTGTAAGTTGTCTGAAGTCCGATGGTTGTTCGAAGACCTTTTCCAAGAGGCCATTTCATAATCTTGCTCTGGAAAGGAAGAACGAGCCATGCAATACACATCAGAGATACAATAGAGAATCCGACGTAGGTTGTAACACTCATCTCACTGCCTTTCAGACGGTTCAGGAGCATACCATAGAGGGATCCGGTCACTGCGGAAATTACAAGTCCTACAACAATTGCAAAGATAAATCCTGTCCAGCCGCTTAAGCCGAGCTCGATACAGAGCAGACCACCGATAACTCCACCGATAATACCAATCGGAAGACCGAGGTTCAGGCTGATACCGCACTGAATGCCCGGAAGCATTGCCAGTGTCAGAACACCGTTCATACCAAGGCGAACCAGTGTGTTGCTGATCTGTCCCGGAAGAGACAGATTGTACACAATCGCCAGGAGACAAAGCATAATGTAGAACAGACCGATAACCAGTCTCGGAACTCCAAGACTTGCTACGAGTGGTGTGTAGAACAGCACTGCGAGTGCCATAATTACAAGACCAACCGCAGCGGTTACCAGTGTTTTACCCTGACGCATAATGGTTCCCCGGGTTCCCGGATTCATTCCACTTAAGTTCTTTGCTCTGTCGTACTGAGATTCAAATGTATCTCCCTGCTGAGCAATGGTACCTGTGATTGTCGGTTTCAGTGCAGTCAGAATGTCATCGGTTAATGCAGGAAATTCTTTCTTGATTTCCTCTCCCAGATCTACATAAGCTGCATCTACTTTTTCCTGAAGAGCGATCATTTCTTCCGTTGCTACGAAGCCGGAAAGATCCACCGTCTCTTCTGCCATTTCCATATCATCGGAGCCCATATCGTCTCCGCCTGCCGCTGCATCCTCAGATGCTGCATCTTCGGTTTCACCCTCAGCAGTCGCACTTGCAGCTTCCTCTGCAGCTGCCGCAGAAGCCTCTGCTTCGTGAGCCTCTACATATGCAGCCTGTGCAGCTGCTTCTTCTGCAAAATATGCGCTCTGTGCTGTTTCCAGTGCATCTACTTTTTCAGCAAGCACTGTAGTGTCAATGGTACTGAGATCCGTCTCACCGACTCCCTGCTCTTCAATGAGTTTGCGGGCGTCCTCTTCTGCTTTTGCAGATGCTTCGCGGATCTTGTCCATTCCGCCGCCTTCTTCCTTGGCTTTGGCAACTGCTTCCGCCTTGGCAGCGTCAATGTATGCGTCAATGGATCCTGTTCCCGCTGTATCGAGAATTGCCTGAAGACGCATATCGCTCAAAATCTTGCTTCCACTGGCTGTATTTCTGGATTTCAAACCATAAATACCAACACAGCAGCTGATAATTGCAGCAAGCACAAGCACTACACATAAGACAACCTGTGCCTTCTTTGCTTTGATCTTACTCATGGGCTACTCCTTCCCTGTTCGGCTTGATTCCTGACATTGCAAGACCAAAGTCTGCATCAGAGCTGTCTACCGGAAGAATATCTACCAGCTTTCCTTCGGATACAATGGCAACTCTGTCACAGATGGAGCGAAGTTCCATCAGCTCGGAGGATACCATTACGATGGTCATTCCCAGCTCTCTGTTCAGCTTAACCAGTGTCTCAAGAACCAGCTTCTTGGCGCCAATGTCAATGCCTCGTGTCGGCTCTGATACAAACAGAAGCTTCGGATGCATGGTCAGTGCTCTTGCGATACAAACCTTCTGCTGATTACCTCCGGACAGTGTTCCTGTATGCTGAAGCGGTGAGAAACAACGAATATCCAGTTCCTTAATCATCTCTTCCGCATGCTTCCGGATTGCCTTTGTATCCTTCTGGGAAAATCCCAGAAATTTTTTCATGAAATCGCCATTGATCTGCATTGCATTGAATACAATGTTGTCTTCGATGGAACCATCCAGCAGAAGTCCAACACCTCTTCTGTCCTCGGAAACCATTGCCATTCCACTTGCAAGAGAACCTCTTGCATCGTTCAGTGCAATTTTGTTTCCCATGAATTCCACATCTCCCTTGGACTCATAAACGCCCATAATTCCATTCGGAACGCCGATTTTTCCCTGACCTGCAAGTCCGCCGATACCAAAAATCTCTCCTTTTCTGACCTCAAAGGAAACGTCCTTAACGATCTCTCCCGGCATGGAAACTGCGAGATGATCTACTTTCAGGGCAATCTCTGTATCTTTCGCAAACTCACGAGGTTTTGCGGTAACGAGGGAAAACTCTCCGGAATCTCCGGAACGTCCAATCATCATCTCTGCAAGACGTACGGCATCGGTATCCTTCACGGAACAGCTGGTAACCAGCTGGCCATCACGAAGGATGGTAATGCTGTCTGCTGCTTCGATTACCTCATCCAGTCGATGAGTGATAAAGATAATCGCAATTCCCTGAGCTGCGATCTCCTTCATAACTTTCAAAAGCTGTGCGGCCTCACTTTCTGTAAGAACCGCTGTCGGCTCATCAAATACAAGCAGCTTCATGCCCTCTTTGTCGATCTCTCGGGCAATCTCCACAAACTGCATGTAACCTACCGGAAGTCCCTGAACCAGGGTCTGCTCACTAATTGTCATACCCACGCTTCCGAGAGCTTTTTTTGCATCCTCAGACATCACTTTCATATCCAGGGATTCCATTTTTTTGCCAAAAATGCGAGATATCATGTTCGGTTTGGTAATCTCACGATTCAGCTTGATGTTCTCTGTAATGGTAAAGCCCGGCAGAAGCATAAACTCCTGATGTACCATACCAATACCCTTCTGCATTGCATCATGGGGAGATTCGATCGTTGTTTTTTCCCCATCTATCAGAACCTCTCCGGAAAAACCTCCGGTTGCATGAATCACAGGCATACCGAAAAGAACATTCATCAATGTACTTTTTCCGGCACCGTTTTCTCCCAGGAGTGCGTGAATCTCACCTGGGCGAATCTTCAGTGACACATCCGAAAGTACTGTATTATCACCATATTTCTTGGTGATATGACTCATATTCAGAATGTATTCTGCAGCCACTTTTGCTCCTCCTTTTCTCACAAAAACCTGCCCGCATCGTAAAACGAAACGGGCAGGTCTTCCATTTTCCGTTATTTATTCAGATTACTTATTTTAAGTAGTCCGCAAAATCAACCGGTGTAAGTAATACTGTGTAGTAGTTGTCGATGGTTGTTCCGTCTGCATTTACGTAGTTCTCTACGATTGCACCTTCACATGCTGTCTGGAACAGCTCAACAACCTTGTCATGATCGTTGCGATCAGCGATCTCTCCCTCGATGAATCCTTTGGAGTACTGAACTGCAACGTCGATGATGGTCATGTTAACTGGTGATGGCCATGTAGAATAACGTCCTACTGCATCGTTCTCATCAAGTTTTGCTGCGATTGCTTCAAGAGCTTCGGTGTCATCTCCACCAATTGCAATCTCAAGACCAAGGGATGCAGGGAATGCATGATATGGGCTTGGGCAGCATGGCTGTGGATAGTAAGCATCCGGCTGGCTCAGAATTGCGGACTGCAGTGGTTCCTGCATTGCACAGTTTGTTGTGAAGAATGCAACTTTCTTTCCTGCATACTCTTCCATCTTAGCCGGTACATCCTCAAGGATGAACTGCTGAGCACCGGATACACCTGCGTCACCTGTTGGGTCCGGAGCAGTTGCTTCTACGTACTCAATACCAAGAGCTTCGCAGTTTTCCTCAAGAAGAGATTTACGTGCTGCGATAGTCTCCATTGCAAGATGACGTGGGAAGGAATAATGTACGAATACCTCTACGCCCCATTCAGCGCAGGTCTCCATGATGGTGTCACCCTGTTTTGCCTCGTTGGTGTAGAATACCAGGTCAGCTGCCTCAGAGATAACAAGCGGATCCTCCTGCGGAACACCTGCGATCAGCAGAATGTCGTCGCGGCCAAGCTCTGTACGGATCTTGTCAAATGCTGCTTTTGCACCAGGAACAGCCTGGCACATAACGATTGCTTTTACGTCTTCATCAGATGCAAGAGAAACCAGTTTGGAAATAGTGGTCTCTGTCTCATCCATGAAGTTATCCGGATATGTATCTGTGATTACGTGCTCTTCTCCATAAGTTGCAACAGCTCTCTCAGCTGCACGGAACTCTTCCTCACCCTGAGATGTAGTTCCGGTAAGAATAGCGATCTTCCAGTTGCCGTCCTCAGCGAATGCAGTTGTAGCAAACAACATGCAGGCAATTAAGCTGAGGAAAAGAATGCCTAACTTCTTCATACTTTTCTCTCCTTTTTCTAAACAAAGCGCTACCGCTTTGCTCTGATGATGCGAACATCATATCATTATTTTGCTCTGTTTGCAACTGAAACAGTGCATTTTTCTGATATTCTTTACTGGTTTTCACATATTTATAGTCGTTTTTAATAATTTGATCGGCATAATGTCGATTGTCTGGTTGGTATATGTCGAAGATCTGCTTATTTAATGTTCGTTGCTCGATCTGCTTAATTTCGATTGTTCTGGCTGCTTATTGTCGATTGTCTAGTTTATCTTTACAATATGAATTACATAATTGTACTCTGAGGATTTTCCCGAGATAACTCGATGCACTCCGCAAGCCACTCGCAGGTTGTTTTTTCTCTCATGATTGCTCCATGAAGAAGCAGATAGTCCCCGAACTCATGGGAATCCCTCGCAGGAATCTTCCGGAATTTCTTCATATTCTCTTCCAGATGCTGAAGACGGGCTTTGTGCTGTTCCAGCTGATCCCGGAACATTTCCTGACGCAGTTCCTCAGAAAGAGCTCCGCTGTAAAACACTTTCAGCTTGGATACGTCTTTCGGCGTAACCGGGAGCTTTGAATTCTCAGAAAGCCAATTCATGAAGTCTTCTCTTCCCTTATCGGTAATGGCATACAGTTTTTTCTCCAGACTGACACCGGTAATCTGTATTTCATAAGAAACACAGCCTTCATCCGTCAGTTTTTTCAGTTCCGGATAGATCTGGCTGTGCTTCGCATACCAGAATTCCGTCAAAGCGGATTCGAATTCCTTCATTAAATCATATCCTGTCATACTGGATTGGTTCAAAAGTCCTAAAATTGCATATTTTAATGTTCTCATAATTACTGCTCCCGATTACAAAATCCTATATCAAATGTATTCTACAATAAACTGATCTGCAGAATGTTTGTTGAGTAGTTTGTAGAGTGTCTGTAGAATATTGGTATAGTGTC
>JAUNAE010000116.1 GCA_030527765.1 Eubacteriales bacterium | reverse complement strand
TACTGATAAGCTGCGGAGCAGCTATTCGGTTATGAGCAAGAAGCGAAGCGGATTGTGAATATCCGTTTGACTAAAGATAGACTTGATGACTTAAATAATTATCGGAGATTAATGAATATATGAGAGTTGCGGTAGTTGAGGATGACAGTGTAAGCAGAGAAAATCTGGTGAGTTTTATTAAGCAGTATGGGCAGGAGCATCACATGGAGATACAAGTAGATGCTTATGAAAATGGATGGGAAGCAGTGGAGCAATACCAGGCAGTATATGATATTCTTTTCCTTGATATTGAGATGCCCAAACTAGATGGAATGAGGGCTGCGAGAGAAATTCGTGACATTGATGAAAGTGTAATGATTGTCTTTGTAACCAACATGGCGAAATATGCAGTCAAAGGATATGAGGTTGGTGCTTTGGATTATATACTGAAACCGATTCAGTATCCTAATTTTTCGCTTCATATGGACAGATTTATGAGAGGATTAGCCGCAGTCAATAATGTCAAAATTCAACTAAAAGATAGAGATTCCATTTATACCTTACGAGTTTCCAGTATTGAGTATGTAGAGGTGGAACACCACAGACTGCACTATCACACCTTTGATAATGAATATGTAGTAAGAGGTACGATAAAAGAAGCGGAGCAGTTGTTGGATGGACATCATTTTTCCTTGTGTAATAGTGGTTATTTGGTGAATTTAAAGCATGTTCGCAGTATTGTAGATGGAATCGTACTTGTAGGAAATCAAAAATTAACTATGAGTCGAGGAAAGAAAAAAAGCTTTGTACAGGCACTTTCAGATTACATGACCGAAGCTTACACTAACAAAAATACGTAGGAATGTGCATACGAATCAGCAATATGATCAGCAGTAAAGCGGGCTGCGAATGTCTGCTTTGCTCTAATCAATAATTATGCAGAAATAAAGAAGGGAACTGGAATGAATTTACTTAATAGCTTAAATAACTACCCTTACTGTATAGAAGTTTTTGTGGCAACGCTGATGTTCATGGCATGTCTAAAGAAAAGAGAGTATTATCTGATTCGTGTCGGAATATCCTTTGTCATTTTATTCCTTGCAACAGTTTTTATTATGCCTGTTTTTTCAAAGGGTGTTGAATATGTCGCTTTGGTATGGTTTTTGAGTGTTTTTTTAGTTTGTGTTGGTCTGTGTGGACTTTGTTGTGAGGTAAGCCTCTGGGACTGTATTTTGACGGTATCTCTTGGATATAGCGTGCAGCACTTGACTTCCAGTTTGTACTTGCTTCTGATCTATCAAGGAAATGTACCGGAGTGGAGCGGCATTCTATATTGGATTGTTTATGTATTCTGCTATATAATCTGCTACTTTCTGCTTGCAAGAAATATCACAACTACAGGAAGATTTGATACCAGAGCGGCAAGAAGTGTGACAGTAGCGGTGATGGTTATCAGTGTATTCATTGTGCTGAGTTTTGCGGTTAAGTACTCTTCTGAGCGAGTCATGGAAGAAACTACAGGAACCACTTTCTTTTATTTGTTCCGTTATTGTCAGTTGTACTCGATTTGTGTCAGCATCTTTATGATCTGCATTCAGAGAGTGCAGCAGAGAGAGCAGGAATACAGGGAAAAACTGATTTTGAACAATACAATCTGGCAGCAAAGACAGCAGCAGTATCAGTCTTCCAGAGATAATATTGACGCCATAAATCGAAAATGCCATGATTTGAAGCATCAGATTGCAGCACTTGCGATTTCTTATGATTCCGGCGAGAAGAAGCAAAAATATATTCAAGAATTGCAAAACATGATTGAAGTCTATGATACAGCGATCGAAACGGGAAATGAAGTATTGGATGCTCTTATGATGGAGAGAGGTCTGTTCTGTCACATGCATGATATTGACTGGACCTGTGTTGCAGACGGACACTGGCTGGACTTCGTGGATGTTGTCGATTTGTATACCATTCTTGGAAATGCGCTTGATAATGCACAAGAGGCGGTTCTTCAAATTGCTGATTCGTCGAAGCGAACAATTGCAGTAAGAATCTGGAAGCAGAACGCTTTTATCGTGCTTCAGGTGGAGAACAGTTATGTTAAAGAAATTCAATCGGAGAATGGCAGGATTCTGACAACGAAGCAGGATAAACAGAATCATGGGATTGGCATAAACAGTATTCGTTCGGTGGCAGAAAAGTACCACGGTACAGTCAGTATTAAAGCTGAAAACCAGACGTTTCTTCTTAATGTTTTGCTTCCTCTGCAGGTAAATTAACCGAATCAAGTAAGTCCGCCACTTGATTCAAAGATTGACTCAAGATTGACTTTGCATATGCTTCTTAGTTAAGGCAGACTTGACAAAAAAGGTCACGAAAATGACGATTTAGGTCAAGTTTGCTTTTGTTTTTGCTTTTTGTGTTATTCTCCAACCATGAACATTTTGTAATGCACAGGTGGGAGGAAAAAATGGAGAAAAAGAAACGCAAGGGACTGAGCAATCGCGTGTTTGCCGGAATTTGGGGAACTGTGATTGCAGTTGTACTAATTGCTCTGATGGTTGGAAATTATTTTGCAATGACATACAAGACAATTATTACGCAGTCATTGAGACATCCAACAACAAAGTACATTAATTTTGATGAGAGTGGAGAGAGTGACTATTTTGTCAGTGACTACAACTCAGAAGAAGAGCTTTTCGAACATGAAAAAGAAATCAGCGAGCAGATTGAGGCAGAAGGAATTGTTCTGATGGAAAATCAGGATCAGGCTCTTCCGCTTATCAGCGAAGCAAAAGTAAGCCTGTTTTCTTTGAGCAGTGTGAAGTTTAAATATGGTGGAGCCGGATCTGGTGCCATTGATGAGTCAAAGGTAATGAGTCTCAAGGAAGCTTTTGAGGCAGAAGGATACGCTGTAAATCCAACACTTTGGGATATGTATGCTTCCAGTTCTGCAAAAAAAGAAGCTGCAGCAGAAGAATATACAGATGCAGTTATGGATTCCTTCAAAGATTACAATGACGCGGCAATCGTTGTCATCTCCAGAAAAGGTACGGAAGCACTGGACCGCGAGGATGAAGAGATGACAATCACTGAGGAAGAGGTATCGATGCTTCAGATTGCCAATGACAATTTTGACAAAGTGATTGTGCTGTTAAATACAGGTAATGCAATCGAACTTGGATGGATGAATGACTATTCTAATATTAAATCTTGTCTCTTTGTGGGATTCCCGGGACAGGAAGGTGTCATTTCCATTCCAAGAGTCTTGAATGGAACAGTGAATCCATCAGGAAGACTGGTAGATACTTATGCCTATAATACAAAAAATGCTGCAGCAATGCAGAATTTTGGTTATGGAGAAATTTCAAACGGAACAAACGAAGTAACTGCGAAGAAAACATATGTTGTTTATGGAGAAAGCCTTTATGTTGGATATCGCTATTATGAGACACGCTATGAAGATTGTGTATTAAAACAGGGAAATGCAGATCAGTCCGCAGGGGCAAGCGAGGAGAGCGGATGGAAATATGAGACAGAAGTGCAGTTCCCATTTGGTACAGGACTTTCTTATACAGAGTTTTCTTACGACAATTATAAAGTAACAGATCTTGGAAGTCAGGTAGAAGTGACAGTAGATGTCACAAACAAAGGAGATGCAGCCGGTAAAGAAGTGGTTCAGCTGTATGCACAGTCTCCTTATACAGACTATGACCGTGAGAATCTGGTAGAAAAATCTTCCGTAGTTCTTGTGAATTATGCGAAGACAGAGTTGTTAGAGCCGGGAGAAAAAACCTCTGTCACAATGACAGTGGACAAATCCGCTTTTGCTTCCTATGACGCAAAGGGAGCAAAAACTTACATCATGGATGAGGGCACTTACTATCTCGCAGTAGGAAATAACGCACACGATGCGTTGAATAACATTCTTGCAGCAAAAGGTCTTGCTGTCGAGGATGGAATGACTGCAGAGGGACAGAAAGAACTTGCAGGAGAAGTAGAGCAGAAAGAGTTTGACGCAGAGACTTATTCTGTGGATCAGGCAACCGGAAATGAAATTACAAACCAGTTTGATAATGCTTCCATGGAATACTACGATGAGTCTTACCGTTATCTGACCAGAAATGACTGGGAAGGAACCTGGCCGACGTTCTATGGGGAGTCAGAAGACGGCAAAAAATACAGTATTGAAGCTTCCGAGGAACTTCTTGTAGATAGTCAGGAAAACCATTATACCGAGGATGAGAATGCAGTTATGCCGGTGACAGGTTCCGGTGAAAATCTGAAACTTGTGACGATGAAAGGCAAATCCTATGATGATCCGGAATGGGAAGCGATTCTCGATTGTCTGACCGTGGATGAAATGGTAGAGATGGTTCGTCTGGGAGGATGGAACACTGCAGAGCTTACAAGCGTATCCAAGCCAAGATCCAATGACCAGGATGGACCTGCGGGAATTTCTGATACACTGATTCACAGTAATCTGGGATGCATGGGCTATCCGGCACAGATTGTACTGGCTTCTACATGGAATGATGAACTGGCAGAGGAAGTTGGTGTATGCATCGGTGAAGACGGACTGAAAGCAAACGTTCAGGGATGGTATGCACCGGGAGCCGGAACTCACAGAACTTCTTATGGCGGAAGAAACTATGAGTATTATTCTGAAGATGGTTATCTTGGAGGCGGTATCGCCGCTGCAGAGATTCGTGGTGTACAGAGCAAGGGAATCAACGTATATATGAAACATCTTGTTTTGAATGACCAGGAAGATAGACGATACGGAATTAACACCTTTGCAACAGAGCAGTCTATTCGAGAAATCTATCTGAAGCCATTTGAAAGAGCAACAAAAGAAGCAAACTGTACCGGATTTATGGCTGCATTTGCAAGTATTGGACCTACCTGGTGTGGAGCAAGTGAAGGACTGATCAAAAATGTATGCACCAATGAGTGGGGATTCCATGGAATCGTTGTAACAGACTATGCATCCGCCAATACCGGTTATATGTGGATTGATATGGGACTTCAGGCCGGCTGTGATTTGTGGCTGAACACGGATACGAATGTTTATCAGATCCTGAATGCTGCAGAAAGTGCAACCATGGTAACCGCACTTAGAGATGCGTCCCATGACATTCTGTACACCATTGTGAATGGTGCCGCTATGAATGGAATGAGTGAAAAAACCGATATTAAGGTGATCATGCCTCTGTGGCAGAAATGGATCATTATGCTTGATGTGGGAGTAGCAGTGCTGGCAGCACTCGGAATATTCCTCATCCGCAGAAGATGCAAACGATACACTGCAAAAATGAACGCAGAGAACGAATAAAAGCAGTTCACAAGCGAGAGATTTCCTAACCTATAACAGCTAATAGAAATCCGCTGCAGGACAGATGAAATATAACCTTCATCTATCCTGGGCGGTTTTTTGTTACAGTTAATGGGGGAAAACGGGTAAATTTCGACACGGCGATAGATGTACATCTATGCTTGGAAGCGATATAATTGTTGTAAAATAACCGATTGACTCGGAATTATTATAAGAGGCTTGGGAAGTGAGGACAACAAATGTTAATAGCAATCTGTGATGATGATCCATTGTGGATACAAAAGGCACAGGACATCTTAAATGAATATAGAGAACAATCAGAAATGAGTTATGATATCGCAGCATTTCAAAATCCGGAGGAATTATTTGAGGAATCACGAAGAATAGATATTCTTTTTCTGGATATTGAAATGGGGGATGAGAACGGAATACACGCGGCGGTCAAAGTGAATGAGAGATGGAAAAATACGAGCATTGTATATCTCACAGATTACATTTCTTATGCAGTGGATGTCTACGAAACCATACATACCTATTACGTATTGAAAAATCAGTTCAGAGAACGGCTTGGAATGGTTTTTGAGAAGATACGTCATGAAAAGTCTCAGATGCAAAGCAGTATTTCCCTGAATCTCGTTGATGGAAGAGTCGTTCATTTCCGACCGGAGGAGATCCTTTACTTTGAGAGAGATCGGAGAATTACGAGAATTATGACGGTTGATCATTCCTCCGGAGAGGGCAAAGAAGTATATGAAACAAAAGCAAAGATCGGTGAAATAGAAGAACTTTTGCCTTCTCTGGATTTTGCCCGCTGTCATAACAGCTATATCGTGTATTTTCCGGCAGTGAAAGAGATTAATCGTACTTCGATTATATTAAGAAACGGCGAGCAAATTCCAATCAGCAGGCAGTATCAGGGAAAAATGAGAGAACTGTTTGTGGACTGGGCGCGGATGCAATAGGAGGGATTTGGAATGGTAGAATTCATTATAAGCAATATGAATGTATGGATCGAATCTCTTCTTGGCATTATTGTAATTTATACACTTCTCTGTACAATGCTGAAACCAAGAAGAGACCTGCGGCTTGTCATAGGAATGATTGTCATAACATTCTTGAAATCTGTATATAGCCAGGGGATCGCAAATTTGGCTGTAGAGACGTCCAAAGGAAGCAGCATCTGGCAGCTTTCTCTGATCAACGGTCTCGTACTGCCGATTCTCATTTTGATGATGCAGTTTTTCTTTTTTTCCGGGAAACCGGGAAAAATAGCTCTGGCAGTCGTCATAAGTGAATTGTTGGGAAGTATTATCACTCTTGGATGCCTGAATATTTTTCGGTGGTTACAGCATAGAGAAAATATCTATACGGCAGGGGTGTTCCGTTGGTCTGATCTCCTTGGAATACCTGTTATTTTGCTGATTTTTGCTCTGATCTATTATTTTCTGCGGCCGCTTCTTCTCCGTTATTGTTCATGGAAGATGAGGTATTCATGGGGAGGTTTGCTTCTATATGGGTTATATTACACTTCGACCATTCCAAGCTATTTCACTGACCGCAGGAAATGGGGAATATCTATGGAAAGATACCTTTGGAACTTTGCTATGTGGACAATGTTTGTACTTGCCATTGTGTATCTGTATTTCCGACAGACGCGCAGACAGACAGCCCTTGAGAAAGAATTTTTGAACAAACAGAACAGTATATTTGAAATGAATTACATTCTTCTCAGAGACCGGCAGATGATGGAAAAGATGCGTCTGGAGAATGAAGAAATGGAACAGCTCCTGGAGTCTGATAGGGGGAACGTTGATTCTAACCGATTGAAGGCATATCTGCATAGTTTGAAGCAGAATCGGCAGAGAGCACTGACCGGAATCTACTGTGAAGACTGGCTCATTGATGCTATGTTAGTATCTCAGGCAAAACTGATGGAACAGGAGCATTTGCAGTTCCATTGTGAGACACAAGGGTATCGAAGAGGTAGTATCGAAGAACAGGATTTATCACAGGTTTTGTATGGGTTTCTGGAACAGGTCCGAAAAGATGCACAGCAGGACCGGGTATTTCTGGAGATGAAAACAGTAGCAAACCAGCTGTTGATTACGGTTAAATGGCGAACACGACAGAAAAAATCTAAGAAAAAATGGTCCGCAGCTATGAAAAAATACGTCAGAAAATATGATGGAAATCTGATTATGAGACAAAATGGCGATGCTGTGGAGCAGACGTTGTGTCTTAAGAATTCCTGAAAGGGGAAAGGAGGGAGAGAAGAGACATGATAATATTGCTTGTATTTATGCTGCTGATCATTGGAACTTTTTTTCTGGCAAAAAAATCAGTAGAACTTCAGAATGCAGAGATGGAGAATCAGGTTCAAAAGAACTATCTGGAAGATATGGAGCAGCTTTATGACCAGATTCGAGAGAAAGCATGGCAGAACCGAAAATACCGGCATGATCTGGAACGGCATATTCGCACTCTGGAGGCTCTCCTTGAGGAGAAGAGAGATGATCCGGATATGAACGACTATCAGGAGAACTTAAAGGACACATACCGAAAAATGAAGAATCAGAAATTCTGTCAGGATGAGATTGTGAATACAGTGCTTAAGGTAAAGGAAGAGCAATGTAACAAAAAGAATTTCCCATTTCAGATACAGGTGATGGATTGTGAATATGGGGAAATCAAAGAAATCGATCTGATTGCCATGCTGGAAAATCTTCTGGATAATGCCATGGAGGCGCAGGAGCGGCTCAATGAAGATCCATGGATTGGATTAAAGATGGAAAAAAATGAGCGGGAAGTGACAATTACTGTTGAGAACCGAATCCTGCCCGGTGAGACCGTCAGCTTCCAGACGAAAAAGGCAGATCACCGCAATCACGGTGTGGGAATGAGGATACTGGATGAGATCGTTTCGAATTATCACGGCACAAAGAAAGTTACCGTAGATCCGGAGAAACATCTGCTCGGTATAGAGGTTAAGCTTAAATTGATAGTGTAGGCAATGTCAGAGGATGCGAATCCCTTTATGACGAAGTATTTATAGAAGGAAATCTGGGAAAAAAATCCTTGTATGAAATATGGAATGACCCTGAAGCTTTTTCTTATAATCGAAACTTTCATCCGGATCAGCTAACCGGAAAGTGTAAAGACTGCACATATGGCAGTCAATGCGCCGGTGGCTGCAGGTCTTATAACTATTTTACGCACAAACGGTTGTATGAATCATTATATTGCGCGAAATAGTACGCAGTTCGTTTATAGTGAAAAATTTTGACAGAATTGTAGAAATACGGAGAAGTGAGATATCAAAAGGCGATTTGAGAAAGCGTTACGTGAAATGCTTATATTTTAGGTAGGAAGGAAAAGCGAGGCATTTATGATGAAAATACGATCGGTTATGAGAACTTATACAATACCTGTTTTCCTTGTTTGCTGCAGTCTCTTGTTGGGACTCAGAATCGGGAGTATCGAAGCAAGTGGTGCGAGCAGGTATCAGATTGTTGTAACAAACTGTACATGGGCAGAAGCAGTATCTCAGTGTCAAAATATGGGAGGACATCTGGCGAATATTAATTCGGAAGAAGAGTGGTACGCTCTAATCTCCCTTTTAGACGCTCCGGAGTATCGCGATAAAGTATTTTATCTTGGTGGTCAGAGAGCAGAAAACAGCAGGGATTATTACTGGACCGATTCCAATGGTTACTCAATTGGTGAGCCTGCTTTGAATTCAAAGCAGAGCTGGGCATTTAATCATTGGGGATATTATGAACCTTCCTACGAGTATCGGGGAGTTGGAGAGTACTACATTACTGTATTTAAATATCAGGGATCCTGGATTTTGAACGATGATCCTTATGATATGGTTGCCAATGCTCCTGAATATTCCGGAATCATTGGATTTGTTTGTGAGTTTGATCAAGATAGCAGTTTTTCAGGTTCGGCTGGTTCTTCCGATGTATCTGGTGCTTATGGAGTGGCAGGTAATGATTCTTTTTATGGATCCAGATGTTATCAGGTGGCAGCAGAATGTATCCCCGAAACGATTCAAAAATGGCGCTATGATGATTTTGACGGAGATGGAGAATACGAAGCATTTGTTGTCACAGGGGATATGTCTGCTTACGGATACAGATCACTTTGGTATATCAGTGACACCGGAAATGTACAAAATATATTGAATCAGCAGGACTGTTGGTATTTTTTTAATGAAAACGATACTTTGTTCACCTATGGACAGAAAAAGCTTTTGGATATTGCAGCTAGACATGGAAGCTATGGTGTATATGGGGTGCAAGATGATACAGCAGTTGAGATTAAAAACACGGGATCGTATTATTGGATCGGAAGAGCTCCCGGAGGAAAAGCAGCCGGTGTGGTAGGAAAACGTGATAAAGTAGGTTGGGTATTAGGATTGGATGAGAATACGATGTCATTTTATGAGACAGGCGAAACAGTGGCTTATTAAAAAGGCTTCGTAGGACATGTATAAAGAAATAAAGTGCGCAAAGGCGGTGATGGTCGTTTAGACCCACCGCCTTTTACAGTTTTTGTTGGATTTAACGCAGAAAATGTCAGACTGGTTTCGATACTGAAAGAAATATATTAAAATTCAACTAAATACTTAACTCAAACTTCCCACACCAATAAGGTGTGTTGAACCTTTAAAATTCAATACTT
>JAUNAE010000115.1 GCA_030527765.1 Eubacteriales bacterium | reverse complement strand
GGTCAAATTCCAAGACTCTCGCTTATGACTTGATTTCCTCTTTCCTCCATCCAGGTCAATCCAAAGTTCAAACTCTCCGTATAAACTGTACCCATTTCTCAAAGCTTCTCTTGTCCGGCATCTGTCTTCTGTGCTAAGATGTGAAGGATACACCAACCTGCCTTCGTGCAGCAAAAGAAAGGAATGATAATCCCTTATGAGTAAGAATCTCAAAAAGATGATTCAATACTACAAGCCTTACCGGAAGATCTTCTGGGCGGATATGTTCTTTGCTACGATTTCCGCAGCCATCGCCCTGATTATTCCGCTGGTTGTGCGGTATATTACCAATACTCTCATCTATCTCACATCGGATGAGATTCTGAAGAAACTGCCTTGCATTGCTCTGTTTCTTCTCTTACTTGTGGTTCTGGACTGTTACAGTCGTTTCTTCATCGGCAATTACGGACATGTCATGGGTTCCAAAATGGAATATGATATGCGCGCCGAAATCTTCGACCACATGCAGAAACTTTCCTTCACCTTCTATGATGATGCAAAAGTCGGCCAGCTTATGAGCCGTATCACTTCTGATCTGTTCGATATCACAGAGCTTCTTCACCATGGACCCGAGAATATCATTCTCTCCATTCTGAAAATCGCAGGTGCTCTGATCATCCTCATGAATATTAACGGAAAACTTGCTTTTGCTGCTTTTATTATTCTTCCTTTCATGTTCGGCTTCGCCATTTTTCTCAACAAGAAAATGCGTGCTGCTTTCAAGCGCAATCGAGTGAAAATTGCAGAAATCAACGGACAGATCGAGGATAACCTTTCCGGTATCCGCGTGGTGAAGTCTTTTGCCAATGAAGCCGTAGAAAATAAAAAATTCAAAGCAGGAAATGATGGATTCCTCGCAGCCAAAAAGGACAGCTACTTTTTCATGGGAAGCTTCCAGGCCGGAATCCATTCCTTCACCACTCTCATTCAGGTAAGTGTCATTCTCATGGGTGTCTATCAGATTGCACGGGGCGGCATCAATGTCAGCGATCTGGTTACGTTCCTGCTTTATATCAGTGTCTTCACAGATCCAATCCGCACTCTCGTTGATTTCACCGAACAGTTTCAGAATGGATATACCGGATTTGAGCGTTTCAGGGAAATCATGGATATTGAACCGGACATTCAGGATGCCCCAAATGCCCGTGAACTCAAAGATGTTCAGGGAAATATTTCCTTTGAGAATGTTTCTTTCCGCTACAAAGAAAACAATACAGATGTACTGAATCACATCAACCTGAATGTGACCGCCGGCTCTTATGTTGCTCTGGTCGGGTCCTCCGGTGCCGGAAAAACAACTCTCTGTTCCCTGATTCCGAGATTCTATGATGTAACCGGCGGTGTTGTCCGCATCGACGGACAGGATGTTCGAGATGTCACCCTGAAGAGTCTTCGCGATCAGATCGGTATTGTTCAGCAGGATGTTTATCTCTTTGCCGGTACCATCTTCGAAAACATTGCTTACGGAAAACCGAATGCAACGGAAGAAGAAGTGATTCAGGCTGCAAAGAATGCCAACGCCCATGAATTCATCATGTCTTTTCCTGATGGATATCAGACAGACATCGGTCAGAGAGGTATTAAACTCTCCGGCGGTCAGAAACAGCGCCTTTCCATTGCCCGGGTATTCCTCAAAAATCCTCCGATTCTCATTTTTGATGAAGCAACTTCTGCTCTGGATAATGAGAGCGAAAAAGTTGTTCAGGATTCTCTGGAAACTCTCGCAAAAAACCGTACCACCTTCGTGATCGCCCACCGTCTTACAACCATTCAGAACGCAGAAAACATTCTTGTTCTGACCGAAGACGGAATCGCCGAGAGCGGTACCCATGAGGAACTGCTTGCCCGGGGCGGCATATACGAAAAACTTTATCATATGCATTGAACCAAAAAAGACGAAGAGGTCTCAATTCAGAGACTCCTTCGTCTTTTGTTTTTCACTTCAATATTTACTTGATTTCGATCAGTTTTCTCAATGACCATTCACGTAGGAAAGACAGTACTTAAAAATCCTCTTATAAGTCTTTTCGGTATAATGAAGTCCATCGTCCCGGTTCACATTTGTTCCACCGGTAAAAAGATCCATTCCATATCCTGTACGGCACAAATATGTGCAGGTATCAATAAACTGATAATCCCCTGCAAGCTGAGCTTTCAGTATCCGGTTAAACGTCACTCCGTCGGAATCATGACGATTGGAGTACGTCTCCATGGAATTTATATACTGAATCTGTGCACAATTGTAAGGATTCACCGACATATAAAACAGCTGACAGTTCATACGCTGAAGAGTCGGTGCAATCTGCTTCATATATCCCACATAAGTAGACAGCTTAGGCATATCATTCACTCCGAAATTGAATACAACCGCAATCGGTTTGTCTGCTCCTGAATGCTCCTGAATGCTGTCCAGAAGGCGATAATAACCACTTGCCCGAAGCCAGTCCAGTCCGCCGCCCGGACGCGTGATAAAGGACAGATTGCTTGTATCATAATCCAGACGTGAAAACAGGAGACGCATATGTTCTGTACGGGAATCTCCGACAAAAATCAGGTGACTGTATTTGGATGTCTTAAGCTTCGGAAGAGAAGATACCGGAATATCCGTTTCTTCAGCTCTTTTGCTCAACACAGCATAGAGCTTGAGATTTCCGTTAATTCCTGTAATAGTAGCACCGGAACTCCAGGTATTGATTGGCTTTGAATCTGTAACGAATGGCTGCGGACTTTTTGCCCAGCCAACGAAGGTATAACCATAAGGATTGGGAATGGACGGAAGAACTACCGCCTTGCTCGCTCCCACCTTCACTGTTTTCAGAACTTTGGAACCGGTGTAATTGTACAACGTCACGTAGTTCGGAGTTGCTTTTACCGTAACCTTAATTGTCTTTGAAGCTTCTTTGTACTTCGTCGTTCCTTTCGCCTTAATGGTAATATAAGTCGTGCCGACTTTTTTGCCGGTCACAACTCCTGCAGACGAAACTGTGGCCACCCCTGTATTTCTGGACACATAGGTTCGACTTGTACGAGAAGAAACTTTAAGGGTTGTTTTGCTGTTCACATATAACGTAATGTTTGACGCCGTAATCGTCTGTGTACTACGGTTATCTGCCGCCTCCGCACGGACAATCAGACTACAGGTCAAAACAACCATGAAAAAGAATGCCGCAAACATCTTTCTCATGTTTTTTATCTTTTGTGTCATAAACTCTCCAATCGTTGTTGTTTTATCAGCTATTCACTCTGTCGATGCGGTCGCAAATCTCTGTGTACTCTTCTCTGATCTCCGCTTTTTTCTTTCGGAAGTTCTTGGCTCTTTTTGCGGAAATCCGTTCAAGAATGCCAAACAGCAAAATCAGCAGCACACCAACTGCCAGTACCGCATACACTGCATGAGACATCAGAGTAAAAATAAATGCGTACATCACAAGACCTGCTGAGAAGACCATCCCTCCCCGGAAAATTCGCATCCAGAGATCAGCTCTTGCATTTAGATTGCCATATCGAAGAGACTCTTTTTCCAACTGTTCCTTACGGGCAAAATCCCGTTCCATTGTTTCCACTAATATCATCCTCTCTTCGTAACTATTCAGTTCCTTCATAGTTACCATTTCTTAACTGAGATAGCCTCATTATACGAGAAACAAATCTCAAACACAACCAGTAAAAAAAGAAGGTTTCTCTCACAGCAACTTTGCCGTGTAGAAACCATCTTTTTTGATTCTGAGCAATCCCTCAATCAGATCCGTCAGAATTATTATTTGCTCTCAACCTGAAATGTAATTTTGCTGAGCATCAGATTGCCGAAATCTCTTACCTTCTCTGTAGTACAGGTTTCTCCATAGAGGAACGTACCCAGAGTATTACAGTCAAAGCGGCTTTCCAGGAGACTTCCCAGACCGGCACAGCCAAATACGATGCTGTCCTCTCCCGCATTCTGATAGAATTCCACAATCTTGTTATGAGCCTCCTCAGTTTTTACATAACGAAGAATCATCGTTTCTTCAAGGTCTCTTCCAGACTTCACAACTCCATCCACCATGCTGAGATGTGCATTGATATTTTCCGGAGTGCTCAGTGTCATATGCTCAAAATCATTCTCCCGGAATCCATGGGCTTCTTTTTTCTCTTTGAGAAAAGCAGCTGCATCCTGTCCATTGATAGTTTTGATGGTTCTAGGATCCAAAAGTTCCAGATGACAGGTTTCCAGAATATGCTCGTGAATATTCACGGTCTCCGCAGTCGCTTTGACTCTGGAATCTGTAATGACAAAAAGAGCAGCCTGACCTCTTCCTGCTGCCAGACCATCTCCTGCCATTCCTCCATTTCGTGCGGCACCGCCTCCGACAATCGGGCATTCTGCCAGCTCAGAAAGTTTCTGAAGAAACCAGTTCTCTTTTCCCGGATCATCACTGATGGAAATGACAGCTTTGATTTCCTTTCGATCTTTCCCGGTCACAAACTCCAGACATTCTTCATAAGTTCCGTAGAAAGACTCTCCTTCCAGATCCACCGGAAATACCGCTGCATCTTTTTTCACAAGTCCCGCCAGATCTGCGGTACGGCTTCCGTAAACTTCTTTCTGCTCTGCTTTATCCGTTGTATAAAATCCAATCTTCATATTTGCATCCCCCGTATATCCCTTGTTAACATTCATATTTTTCTTGTCTAGTCACGTATCATGTGAAATATCCGTTACATTTCAACCCCCGGAAATTTGCCTTGAAAGTCGCATCAACTTCCCATTACCGTGACTATACTCTGTCAACACTACCCTACCATGGCCGGAGACACAAAAAAAGACAATGTTGCGATCGTACATTGTCTTTTTTGCAATCTTTGCATGTAAAGCGAACATTTGCAATCCTCTTCGCAGCCTGCGTTTATTTTCGAAGCCAGGCAATTTCTTCTTTGTAAGGAGGAATCGTTTTCTTCTTCTCCCCTTCTGCACAAAGCCATGGAGTCTCCAGAATTTTAGGAATTTCCTCGAATCGCGGATCATGTACAATTCGATGCAGTGTTTCATAGCCGAGACTTCCCTGATCTACATTGGCATGGCGGTCTTTGTGTGCTCCCAACGGATTCATACTGTCATTCACATGAATAACTGCAATCTGATCCAGGCCAAGTACCCGGTCAAATTCCTGAAGAACTTCTTCGTAGTGATTCACGAGATCGTAGCCGGCATCATTGACATGGCAGGTGTCAAAACACACTCTCAGACGTTCTTTCTTGTGCACGCCGGCATAGATGGCTTTCAGCTCTTCGAAAGTTCTTCCGATTTCACTGCCTTTTCCGGCCATGGTTTCCAGTGCGATCAGAACATCATCCTCATTGTGATCCAGCACCTGATTCAAACCTTCAATGATCTTCTGGGTTCCGGCCTCCACACCGGCATTCACATGAGAACCCGGATGAAGAATCAGCACACGGCTTCTCATTGCAGCCGTGCGGATCAGTTCTTTTTCCAAAAATTCCACACCAATCTCAAAAGTTTCCGGTTTCACCGTATTTCCGAGATTGATGATATAAGGGGCATGCACCACAATCTCCTCAATTCCATGAGAAGAGGCATATTCCCATCCCGCTTCAATGTTCAACTCACCGATATCTTTTCTACGTGTATTCTGAGGTGCTCCGGTATAAAGCATCAACACATTTGCACCGTAGCTTTCCGCCTCTTTGACAGATCCGAGAAACATTTCTTTCCCGGACATTCCCACATGGGATCCTAATTTTATCTTCATACAAAACCTTTCAAAGTTCAAAAAGGATGTCGTCTAAACGACAGCCCAAATTCTCACACATAATTCTCTCTACAGTATCCTGCAAAAGGTCAAAAAAGGCTGCTGCCTAAACGACAGCAGCCTTTCCAATATTCAATACATCGGCTGATTATTTAAGCCCTGCAAGACGCAGAATCTCCGGAACTTTTGCTTCCCATCCAAGTGCCATAATATGAACACCCTGGCAGTATGGCTTGCACTCTTTGATAATACGAGCAGCAATTTCCACACCGGTAATTCCGGCTTTTGTTTTCTCTTTGTCTGCTTTCAGTTCATCGATCATGGACTCCGGTACATGAATACCTGCAACGTTTGCGTTCATGTAACGAACCATACCTACAGACTTCGGAATAACGATTCCGAGCTGAACCGGTTTGCCGAACTGTTTTGCTTTGTCCATGAATTCCATGAATTTCTCCGGCTCAAATACAGCCTGAGTCTGGAAGTACTCTGCACCTGCAGCTACTTTGCGCTCCATTTTTGCAAGCTGTGCATCTACAGAATCGCTGCATGGAGAAACAACTGCACCTTTTGCGAATTTCGGCGGCTCACCAACGAGCTCATTTCCGCCCAGATCATATCCTTCCTCAAGACGTTTGATGGTATGAAGCAGGGATACGGAATCAAGATCAAATACCGGTTTTGCCTGTGGATGATCACCAAGTTTTGTGTGGTCACCGGTCAGACAGAGCACGTTATCAATTCCAAACATTGCAGCACTCAGAAGGTCAGACTGCAGACCGATTCTGTTACGGTCACGGCAGGTCAGCTGGAAGATCGGGTTCAGGCCCTCATCCTTCAGTGCTTTACAGGTTGCCAGAGATCCGAGACGCATTACGGAAGACTGGTTATCTGTTACATTGACCGCTGAAATGTCACTGAGATATGTTTTTGCTTCTTCAAGAAGACCGTCTATATGACATCCTTTCGGCGGTCCAACCTCAGCAGTAACAACAAATTCACCACTATCAAATAACTCCGTTATTCTCATATCGCATTACTCCTCTATTTAATATCAAATTATTCATTACAGTTCACAGTTAAATCGCGAATCTCGTAAGAGGATTCGCACGCGAGTTCGGCAGTTGCGAAGCAACTTTCTTCTGCCGAACTCTGCGATCCGCCGGAGGCTCATCTCAGTCGGGGATTTAGACCCCCACTGAAACTAATTTGTTATCCCCCACTTATAGAAGATGGGGGTCTCCCCGACTGAGTTGAACAGTAACAATTATACTTCTTTGTCGGTTGCAAAATTGCGAATCTGTGTCGGGCACTTCAGTGCATCCAGTCGTCCAACCATCTCGAGACGTCTGTAAATGCGCTCCCATCCACATTCCATGTCAGGATCTACTTCGCATTTTCCATTCTTGGAGCCGCCGCACTGACCATTTACCAGTGATTTGGAACAAGCCGTAATCGGGCAGATTCCTCCTGTCAGGTTCAGATAGCACTCCCCACACTGGTCGCAATCATACTCAAGAGGAGTAACACCCTGTCCTCCCGGTAACGGATATGTATCGCAGCATGCATAAACTTTTTTGTTTTCCAGATATTCTGCAACTGTCTGTACACCCACACCACAGGAACAGACAAGAACTGCATCTGCAGCCTCGATTTCAGCCATATGCTTCTCGAGACGCAGTTTTAAATTCTCAGGATTACAGATGTAATCCGTGGTCATGCTTCCGGTAAGCTTGCCTTCAGCGGCGAATTCTTTCACCATAAGGTCTGCTTCTTTTTCAGGAAAGCTGACTTCTTTACATCCATGGCAGATAATGACGAATGCTTTTCCACTTGCCAGAGATGTGATGGTTTCTTTTGATTTTAATTGTGTAATCAGCATATTACTTCTTCATCTCCATTATCGCTTTTTTGCCTGCTTTAATCTTCGTTACAATCGGAATCTTGGAAGAACAGATGTACTCACAGCATCTGCACTCGAAGCAGTCTCTTACATTGAGATCCAGCATAGCCTGCCAGTTCTGCTCGTCTGCAAGTTTTGCAAAGTACAGTGGTTTCAGTTCCATCGGACATACATCTACGCAGCGTCCACACTTGATACAGTCAACTGCCTGTGTGTGATCTGTCTCAATTGCGATGATACCATTGGAGCCTTTCATAATCGGAGCTTCCAGATCATTCATGACAAATCCCATCATTGGTCCGCCGGCCTTCACGGTCACATCTTCACCGGTAATTCCGCCGCAGGCATCGATCAAAGCCTTAGAGCTGGTACCAAGCTTCACAATGAAGTTTCCAGGATTCTTAATGTACTCGCCGGTTACGGAAACAACACGCTCAATCAGAGGCATTCCTGTCTTGATGGCGTCTGCAATCGCTTTGACGGTACTGATATTATCTACAACACAGCCTACATCTGCAGGAAGTCCGCCGCTAGGAACCTGACGTTTCAGAACACGCTTAATCAGCATCTTCTCAGCACCCTGCGGGTACTTGGTTCTTGCGGTAACCACTTCGATGTTATCGATGCCGGCAACTTTCTCTTCCAGAAGTGCAATGGCATCCGGCTTGTTATCTTCAATTACGATAATACCTTTCTCTGCACTGGTTGTTTTCATAATCGCCTGAAGACCAAATACAATATCGTCCGCAAAAGCGAGAAGGGCTTTGTGGTCTGCCGTCAGAAGCGGCTCACACTCACAACCATTCAGAAGGATGGTATCTACCGGTTTTGCCGGTTTCAGTTTCACACAGGTCGGGAAGCCTGCACCACCCATACCAACGATTCCGGCATTCTTTACGATCTCAATAATCTCATCAGGAGTCAGCTCCTCAAGAGGTTTGTTCGGTTTCACGCTCTCGTCGAGAGTTCCTTTGCCATCAGATTCGATGACAATGGCCTGACAGACGCCTCTTGTCGCATGAGGTCTGTCCTCAATTGCGATAACTTTACCACTGACACTGGAATGAACCGGTGCACTGATGAAGGAAGAAGCTTCCGCAATCTTCTGTCCGACTTTTACCGTATCTCCAACCTGTACAATCGGTGTTGCAGGTGCACCAAGGTGCATAGACACCGGAAGAACTGCAATCTCCGGTTCCGGGAAACAAAGAAGATCCGCATGCTCGCAGAGTTCTTTTCTTTCGGAGGGATGAACTCCACCATAGTATCCTGCAAATCTGCTCTCCCGAATAGATTTCACGTACTCATTTGTTGTTTTGAAATTAACTTTGGCAAAATCTCTCATCTGGATTGGCTGATTCAGGAATTCTTCACGTCTTCCCTGTTTCTCCAGTCTCTGATAGATCTTTTCCCATGCACAGTCTTTGTTCGGGTCTACTTCACATTTGCCGTTCTTCGCACCACCGCACTGTCCGTTCAGCAGACTCTTGGAACAATCAATAATCGGGCAGATACCGCCTGTCACATTCAGATAACACTGTGCGCAAGCCTCACAGCTCTTCTTGGTAAGAGCCATGCCATGATGTCCTCTGTAATTCAGAGAATTGGCAGCTGCATAAACCGGGAACTTCTCTTTCTCAAGATCCGCTACCGTCTGCACGCCAAGACCGCAGGAAACAACCACTACATGCTCCGTATCTTCCGGAATCAGATCCGCAAGGGTCTTTGTAGTTTTTGTTTTATTGCACAGGAAATCAACACATACACTGCCGGTCACTTTTTTGCCCTGTGACTCTGCCAGCGCTGCAAACTCGCCGCAATCCGGTTCATCGACCGCTTCAAATTCCTTGAAGCATTTGTTGCAGGCTACGATGAACAGGTTATCTTTGTCTTCGAGAAGCTTCACCAGTTCATCTTTCTCTTTCAGTCTGTACTTTGTATAGTCTTCCAATTGCTCACCTTCCTTATAAAATCGTCTCTTTTCCCTCCACACCTTTTTTTCTCTGCCGAACTCCTTCGACAGATCGCAAACAGGGTTACTATATCTATACCACAAAATGGTGAATTTTACCAGTATTCTGGGGTATTTCCTTGATTTTTACATGAAGTAACCAAGAATTTACTCTCTTTTCCGTTGAAATCACAAATTGCGAGACAACATGTTCTTATTGTCGTAACACAAATCCAATGGAATTCAGGTAACTGTCCCCTCTGATTGCTATTGTCATTCAGAAGATCATCGGTCATATTATTCCTGTAATTTAATCAAACGGATATTCGCAATCCGCTTCGCTACTTGCTCATAACCGAATAGCTGCTC
>JAUNAE010000605.1:1248-1876 GCA_030527765.1 Eubacteriales bacterium | reverse complement strand
ACCTGTGGATCATTTTTTATATCAAGTGTGCAACTTCATTTTACAATCGGCGGTAATAATAAAATCATCATTAGCTGCACTTCCGTATACTATAGCTGCATCTCCGACAACATAGGAGCCCATATCGTTCCCGCCGATCTCCCCGGTTTTATTCGCAACCACAGCATTTGCGTCCACGCTGTAAACCCCGCTCGGAATTTTATTTTTTGATTCCTGCTTAAGAAGGAATCTCTGAATTTTACCGGATGCAGACGAATTCACATAGGTTCCGTTATAGATTGCTTCAAGAGCATCCGCACAGTCTTTTACTGTTGTGAAATTCTCTGTACCGGATTCAAGCATCTTTCGATTTAGAGATGTATTTGCAGAGAAACCATTTTCCGAAATAAATATGTTAATATTATCGATTCCAATCAAGTCAATTAACTCATTTGTCGCCGTATTATCCGAGTAAACAATCATGTTCCTGACTGTCTCATCATAGTCCGGGGAAATAATATTCTTTTCCACTGCATCATAATATGCACCGGCAATAAAGATCTTGATAATACTTGCTGAGATCATCTTCTCGTCGGGATCAATCGAGAGAACCTCTCCGGTTTTCAAATCCTTAACAAATACAGACCAT
>JAUNAE010000605.1:0-1238 GCA_030527765.1 Eubacteriales bacterium | reverse complement strand
TTTAGCTCTGTCATTTCATCAGATAATACTTCACTACTTGTCTCCGTCGCATTTTCGGATGCATCTTCATTCACTTCGTTCATTGTGTCTTCGGAAACATTACTTTTTACGGCTGAAGATTTATCACTTGGATACTCAGAAAAGTATCTGTCTATTCCATTTGCAATGCCCTGTACGATCTTGTCTTGATAATCCTCCTGTGCCATGAGAAGATCCTCCTCCTCATTACTCATATATCCCATTTCAACAATAGTCACAGGCACTTGACACCAGTTGATTCCGGACATTGTATCCGTTTCCCACACTCCATTGCTCTCTGAGCCGGTGATTGCAGTCATTTCTTCGATGACTGCTGCGGATAGTGCATAGCATTTCTCATAAATATCTGCATTATACGGACTCGATTCAGTCTGACAGATCGTCATAGCTCCCTGCGCACTGCTGTCCTCACTTCCGTTTGCATGAATTCTGACAAATGCATCTGCATTCGCATTATTTGCTATTTCTGCCCGTTCGATATTACTGATATCGACATCATTTGTCTCTCTCGTCATTAATACCTGATAGCCGCGATTCTCCAGCTCGTCTCGAAGCTTAAGTGATACTGTCAGATTTAATTCATATTCACTTAATCCGCTCCACTGCCCCGCAGTTCCGCTCGAAACCTTTGTTTTCATATCGCTCGAACCCGGACCGTTTTGCTCCTTGTCGTAATTTCCCTCAGTTTGATGACCGGGATCAATGCATACAAGATATTCATTCTTCGAAGAATCTGTGCCGCTTTCAGTTGAAGTTTCTGTAGACAGTTCGGTTATTCCATCCTCTGCGCTCTCAACAGCTTTATCCTCCTGTAATATTGCGTTGCTCTCCGCCTCGGAAGTATCCTCTGAACCATTCCTTGAACAACCGGACAAGACGAGTGCGGACAAGACTGCCGCAATCAGTATTTTCTTTCTTTTGATTCTGCCTAACATAATACGTTTCCTTTTAATCCATGATTCACTATAAATCTCCCGGCCGGAAAACACTGTTCGTAGAAGAATCTGTGCTTCTATCTCGCTCTAGCATTGAAAGCAGTAACTCATGCAGTTTCTCAAAGACTTCACTCATTGAGGGTCTATCTTCCGGTTTTACCGACAGCATTCTCTTTATCAATTCATAGCAAATGTCATTTCGTATTAGCTCTAATCCCAGTGGTTGTTCATCTAAGACCGCTTCATATGCATATTGATATTCAG
>JAUNAE010000114.1:1531-10068 GCA_030527765.1 Eubacteriales bacterium | reverse complement strand
AGCAACTTTCTTCTGCCGAACTCTGCGATCCGCCGGAGGCTCATCTCAGTCGGGGGTTAGACCCCACTGAGACTAATTTGTTATCCCCCACTTATAGAAGATGGGGGTATCCCCGACTGAGATGAAACTGTCCCCTGAAAAAAACTTAAAATTGGATGTTGTAATCATGCCAGAGGTTTTGTAATATGATTGTACGCTAAAAGGACGGAAGGTATTGCCGCTTTGGCAATACCTTCTTTGAGACAGAAAGGAAGTACAGTCATGAAACAGCAGAATTCGACCATTTTGAAACTGGCAGAAACAGCACTTTTCGCTGCTTTAAGTTATGTTGCATTTACGTTTTTGCAGATTCGAATCCCGGTACCGGGGGGAGATGCGACATCTTTGCATATCGGAAACGCCTTTTGTGTACTCGGAGCACTTCTTCTTGGAGGCTGGTATGGAGGAATTGCAGGTGCTCTTGGAATGACATTGGCGGATCTTATGGATCCGGTCTATATTACCGTGGCGCCGAAGACATTTGTACTGAAGCTTTGCATTGGATTGATTACCGGACTTGTAGCGCACAGAATCGCAAAGATCAATGAGAGCACCGATCGCAAATATGTCTTCCGTTGGAGCATCATTGCCTCTGTTTGTGGACTGGGCTTTAATGTGATTGCGGATCCGATTGTGGGATTTTTCTACAAACAGTATGTTCTTGGACAGCCACAGGAACTTGCTGCAGCCCTTGCAAAGATGAGTGCAGCAGCAACTCTGGTAAACGCAGTCGTGTCAGTGGTACTTGTGGGAGTTGTATATAATGCAGTGCGTCCTGCACTGATCAAGATGCAGATTCTTGAATTACGTCAGAGAAAACCGCATTTGCAGTAACTAGCATTCAAAAACACATACTATAGAAGCAGAATCCGAGAGGGTTCTGCTTTTTGCTTTGTAGAACAAGGACACAGATTCTACACAATGCTCTACTGGAAAAGGGAATATGAGTATGCTAGAATGAAAAAAGTAACTGTGAAGGTACGGAACAGATATGAAACAGAATTTTATGATATGAGGGAGAAAATATATGAGTCTTGCAGTGGTAACGCTGAAAAAAGGAGAAGGAAGATTATTAAAATCCGGTGGAATGTGGGTGTTCGATAATGAGATCGATACAATCATGGGCAGTTTTGTAAATGGAGATCTTGTTCTTGTACACGATTTTGACGGATATCCAATGGGAATCGGATATATCAATCGCAAGTCCAAAATTACTGTGCGTATGCTGTCCAGAGATGAGCATACCAAAATAGATGAGCAGTTTTTTGAAGAAAGAGTGAGAGAAGCCTGGGAATACCGAAAGAAAACAGTGGACATAAGCAGCTGCCGTGTAATCTTTGGAGAAGCGGATTTCCTTCCGGGACTTGTAGTTGATAAGTTTTCAGATGTGTTGGTAGTTCAGTCGCTTGCACTTGGAATTGACCGCTGGAAAATGGTCATTGTAGAGAAACTTCGAAAAGTTTTGGAAGAGGACGGTGTTCATATTCGTGGTGTCTACGAGAGAAGCGATGCGAAAGTCCGTAAACAGGAAGGAATGGAAATGACCAAGGGATTTCTTGGAGAGGAATTCCCGACGAATGTGGAGATCGTGGAGAATGGAGTTCGCTATGAAGTGGATGTAAAGGACGGTCAGAAAACAGGATTTTTCCTGGATCAGAAATATAATCGACTTGCGATTCAGAAACTGTGTAAAGGTGCCAAAGTTCTGGATTGCTTTACCCACACAGGATCCTTTGCACTGAACGCAGGAATTGCCGGGGCGAAAGAAGTACTGGGCGTCGATGCCTCTCAGCTGGCAGTGGATCAGGCAACAAGAAATGCAGAACTGAATGGACTTTCCAAGGTTGTTCATTTCAAGTGTGAGGACGTGTTTGAACTTCTTCCGGAACTGGAAGCAAGAGGAGAGAAATTCGATGTGGTCATTCTTGATCCTCCGGCTTTCACAAAATCCAGAAGTTCTGTCAAGAATGCCATTAAGGGGTACCGAGAGATCAACTTAAGAGGTATGAAGCTTGTGAAAGACGGCGGTTTTCTTGCAACCTGCTCCTGTTCACATTTTATGACCTATGAGCTCTTTACGAAGACCATCAGTCAGGCGGCCAAAAACGTGCATAAACGTCTTCGTCAGGTGGAATTCCGCACGCAGGCACCAGATCATCCGATTCTCTGGGCAGCGGAAGAGTCCTACTATCTGAAGTTTTACATCTTCCAGGTTGTGAATGACCGCTGAGAATACACAGGAATACTTTGAATGAATCAGGTAAGTCCCCACTTACGGTGTGAGACATTAAGCGGTGTGAGCATGTCACTAAGCAAATATCATCGCATTTGAAAAATATTCGTTGAGAAAGCATAAGAATAATTGTATTTGACTATTGATATAGGAGAGATTTATGAATTGGAGAGATCGTTTGAGAATTCTGATGGAAGGAAGATATGGAGTCGATAACCTTGCAAAGGTTACAATGACAGGCTCTTTGATTTTCATCATTGTGGCAATGTTTACCGCCTCCATTCCATCCGTAAGCACGATTCTGGATCTTCTGGGAATTGCCCTTCTGGGAGTTACTTATTTTCGCATGATGTCCAGAGATTTCGGAAAGAGACAAGCCGAAAATCAGATGTATCTGAACAAGACAGCGAAGATTCGTCACATTCTTGGCAAGGAAAAATATATGATGGATCAGAGGAAAACCTTCCATATATATACCTGTCCGGGATGTGGACAGAAAATCAGAGCACCGAAGGGAAAGGGAAAAATTGAAATCAGCTGTCCGAAGTGTCAGACAAAGTTTGTAAAAAGGAGTTAGGATGTTTGGATATCTTGTCGTTCACAAACCGGAACTGAAGGTCAAAGAGGTTGACTGGTATCGGAGCTACTACTGTGGTTTGTGCAGAGAACTGAGAGAGCGGGGAGGAATTCCCGGACAGATTTCCCTGACATATGATCTGACGTTTGTGACAATTCTATTGACTGCATTATATGAACTGCCGACAAAGCAGGGAAAAACAAGGTGCGTGATTCATCCGATCCTGAAGCATCCGATCAGAAAGAATGAAGCAACAGAATACGCAGCAGATATGAATTTGCTCCTCACATATTATAAATGCAAAGATGACTGGAATGATGAAAAAAAAGTTCACAGTGCCGGCTATGGAGCACTCCTGAAACAGTCGGTTCGCAGAATCGAGGAAGCCTATCCGGAGAAGGCAGAAAATATCCGAAGATTTTATGAGGACACGCTGGAACTTGAAAAAAAGAAGGAAGGAAACCTTGATGAGCTCGCCGGTGCCTCTGGAAGAATGCTTGGAGAAGTTCTTGCCTGGAAAAAGGATGAGTGGGAGAGCTCCCTTCGGAAGGTCGGCTTTTATCTGGGAAAATTCATCTACCTTCTGGATGCATATGATGATGTGGAAAAAGATCAGAAATCAGGAAGCTATAATGTTTTTTCAGAAGAATATCAAAAAGAAGAATTCCCTGAAAAAGTCAAAATGCTGCTGACTATGATGATCTCAGAAGCCTGTCGGGAATTTGAAAAACTTCCTATTATAAAGTATGCAGATTTACTGAGAAATATTTTGTATGCGGGAGTGTGGTCAAGATACGAGATGATTACAACGAAGCGAAAGAAAGAACAGGAGAAAAGGAAGAAATGACAGATCCCTACAGCATTTTGGGTATTTCGAGAAATGCATCCGACGATGACGTCAAAAAAGCCTATCGAAAGCTCAGCCGAAAATACCATCCGGATGCGAACGTGAACAATCCGAATCGAGCACAGGCGGAAGAGAAATTTAAAGAAGTGCAGCAGGCCTATGAGCAGATTATGAAAGAGAGAGAACAGGGATATTCCGGAAATTATCAGGAGTTTTACGGAAGAAGCAATAGTTCTTATCAGGATGAGGAGGCTCCGAGAAGGCAGGCTGCCGCCAATTATATTCAGAACTCACTGTTCAGGGAAGCAAGAACCGTGCTTCAGGCCTTGAATAACAGAAATGGACAATGGTATTATCTGTCTGCACTTACTAATCTTGGACAGGGAAGCAATGTAGAGGCGCTGTCGGACATTGAGAGTGCCTGTCGTATGGAACCGGGGAATATGGAATATCAAATGCTTCGAAGTCGTCTGCAGTCCGGCGGCAGCTGGTATGAAGAACGACAAAGTACTTTTGGGACACCTGCAATGGAAGGCGGTGACTGGTGCTTCCGTGTTTGTCTGGCAAATCTTGCCTGCAATCTCTGCTGTCCGGGAAGTTTTTTCTGTATATAAGAAAAATTCTTAATGGATTGGACTTGACAAGAGAAATTTCGAAGACTACTATATTAACGTATTAAAGGTTTAGGAGGATGCAAAATGAGTATTCGCATTGGTATTATGGGTTATGGCAACCTTGGAAGAGGCGTGGAATGTGCGATTAAACATAATCCGGATATGGAACTGAAGGCAGTTTTTACAAGACGTGCCCCGGAAAGCGTAAATATTCTCACAGAGACAGCAAAGGTTTACTCTGTAGATGAGGCTGAAAAATTAAAAGACGAGATCGATGTGCTGATTATCTGTGGCGGAAGCGCAACGGACCTTCCGGTTCAGACACCAAAGTATGCACAGCTGTTTAACGTGGTTGACAGTTTTGATACTCATGCAAAGGTGCCGGAGCATTTTGCAAATGTAGATAAAGCAGCAAAAGAGAATGGACATGTGGGAATTATTTCCGTAGGCTGGGACCCGGGAATGTTTTCTCTGAATCGTCTTTACGCAAATGCAATTCTTACCAACGGAAGTGATTATACTTTCTGGGGTAAGGGAGTCAGCCAGGGACATTCGGATGCAATTCGCCGAATCGAAGGCGTACAGGATGCAAAACAGTATACAATTCCTGTTGAGGCTGCACTGGAAGCGGTCAGAAGCGGATCCAATCCGGAGCTGACAACAAGACAGAAACATGTGAGAGAGTGCTTTGTTGTAGCAAAAGAGGGGGCTGATCTTCAGAAGATCGAAGAAGAGATTAAGACAATGCCGAACTACTTTGATCAGTATGACACAACTGTACACTTTATTTCTCAGGAAGAACTGAATAAGAATCACAGCGGCATTCCACACGGTGGATTTGTGATTCGCACAGGAAGCACAGGATGGAATGATGAGAACAAACATGTGATTGAGTACAGCCTGAAACTGGATTCCAATCCGGAGTTCACCGCATCTGTAATTGTTGCTTATGCACGCGCTGCATATCGCATGAAACAGGAGGGACAGACCGGATGCAAGACCGTATTTGATGTAGCACCGGCATACCTTTCCGTGCAGTCCGGAGAAGAACTTCGAAAACATTTGCTTTAATTTTTATATAAAATAGCAGAAGGAGACAGATTCAGTATTTCGCGGATCTGTCTCTTTTTTATAAAAAACAACATCGTTCATTTCTGAACTTATCTAAAATACATAAAATAATTTCGGAGCATGCAGGTCATCTTTTACTTAAGTGTTGACGAACAATATATTTTCATATATAATAAATTCATGTTGATGTAATAAAATTGTAAAAAATGATCATGTTAGTCATATTTCAGCAAAGATATGACCGAGATCGACGGGTTTATGTGAAGAATTAAAGGAATTCTTTCATAAACCATTATCATACGAAACTGGACAATACGAGATTTAGGTAAAGGAAGGTAAACGATGAGCGGTGCAGCAAAAAAACTTCGGATTCTGATTTTAATGATGTTTTTGACACTGGCAGCAAGCGGAATCGTGTCTATTGCAGGTACACAGGATGTACAGGCTGCAACGGCAGGATTCAAAACCATCAACGGCAAGAATTACTACATTAAGAGCGATGGACAGAAGGCAAAAGGCTGGATGACACTGAATGGCAAGAGATATTTCTTCGACAAGTCTACAGGCGTTCAGAGAACCGGATGGCTTTATACCAGTACTGCAAAATATTATTTTAACCCGTCAAAAATTCCGGCAAACTGCTATGCTTCCACAGGATGGAGAAAGAGCAGCGACGGAACAAGAAGATATTTCAACCCGACAAACTACAAGATGACAACCGGATGGGCAACCATTGACGGCAACAAATATTACTTCAACCCTGTTACAGGCATCATGAAAACCGGATGGCTGTATCAGAAGAATGACAAGTATTATATGTCACCGACGACAGGTGTCATGACCACCAAAGCTTTCACAAAAGATAAGAAGCTGAACATTTATCGTTATTTCGGAAGTGACGGTAAGATGCTTCGCGGCTGGGGAGCTTTTGGTAACTACAGACGTTATTTCCGTGATGGATCTGACAGCAGCACATATGACGGTGCTATGGTTGTCGGCTTCCGCAAAATCGATGGATATACTTATTACTTTATGAACTCCTCTTCCAAGCGAGGCGTTCGCGGACACGGTTGGCTGACTGTCAGCAGTACCGGAAACCGCTATTACATGGATCCATACAACTCCGACAGAATGGTAGTCAGCACAACCAAGACGATTGGCGGTGTGAAATACAAATTTGATGCAAACGGTGTTGCGACAATGGTATCCTCTACAACATCTCCTACAGGAAGCAAGACCATTAAGAATTATCTTGCCGGAGCACTTCAGCCGGTAGGTCAGGCGCTTTATGTATGGGGCGGCGGCTGGACAGATTCCACACGTAAGGGTGTCAGCCCGACATGGGTGGCTTGGTACAACAGCCAGAACAGCAGTTACAACTACAATAATTACCGCGATCTGAGTGCGGCAACAAGAGCCAAAGGTCTGGACTGCTCCGGATTTGTAGGCTGGGCTGCATATCAGGTAATGCAGACAAAATCCGGTGTAGGATCCGGATATACCGTAGTATCCGGTGAGATCGGCTCCTACTATCGTTCTCTTGGATGGGGAAGCATTGTTACCCAGTCCGCACTTGCAAGCAGCAACTACAAATTATATCCTGGCGATGTAGGATATAATGACGGACATACCTGGATCGTTCTTGGACAGTGTGCAGATAAGAGCGTTGTCATTGTACACTCCACACCGAATGCAGGATGCCAGATTGCCGGTACACCGACACCATCCGGCGGTTATGAGAGCCAGGCAATTGCCCTTGCAAGAAAGTACATGTCCAGATATCCTGGATTCACAAAGTATTCCTATCATACTTCCAGTGGAAACTACATCCGTAACGGTAACTTCCTGAGATGGAACCGCAGCACATTGGCTGATCCGGATGGATACCTGAACAAGACAGCTGATCAGATTCTTGCGGATCTCTTCAAATAAGAAACATAACAAATGCAAAGATGTGATTTGCCGCTTTTCATGCAAAGCATGAAGCGGTGGATCACATCTTTTTTTGCATTATCATGCAGTTACATTGATATAAGAAACAATTCTGTATTATTTCAGGGTTGCGTAAATGGGATGTATGTCTACGTCCTGCTAAAAGATTGCGTAATAATTCTTTAAATGTTACAAAAGTTTAAACTTTTTGATAAAAAACTCTTGCACCCGTAAGAAGCTTGTGATAATATGTAGAAGTAATGAAGAGATATTTCATAAATATTACAGAAACTTGTATTTGTGACATGACTTAGATAAATTTTGAATCGTGTCATAGAAGTTATGACACATATTAGAATGAGGGTGAATGAGATGAAAAAAAGAGTTTTAAGTCTGGTTTTGGCATTAATGATGTGCAGTGCAGCACCGTTACAGGTAAGCGCAGAAACAGAGGAAGAGATCAGACAGGATCAGGCATGGAACAGTGCTCAGCTTTCATATCTTTATTCGGAGATTGATGCACTGTATGCGGCAAAAGCACAGATGCAGGCACAGATCGATTCTTTAAATTCAGATTTAGTTAATGTGATGGTTTCTATTGATGTCCTGAAGCAGGAGATCACTCAGAAACAGAGCGATATTGAAAAAACATCTGCAAACCTTACGAAGGCACAGAATGCAAAGAGCGAGCAGTATGAGGCTATGAAAGCACGTATGCAGTATCTGTTCGAGAACGGTGGAAGCGACGCATGGTTCCAGATGATGTTGAATACGGATGATCTTTCTGATCTTCTTACAAGAGCTGAGTACACTCAGAAGATGTACGAGACTGACCGTAAGAACCTTGAGAAATATGCAAACACAATCACTGAGGTGCAGGAACTTCAGCAGAGATACGAGAGCGAGCAGGCAGAGCTTCAGGAAATGGAATCTGAGCTCGAGGTACAGTCTGCAGAACTTCAGTATCAGATTGAAGTTTGCCAGGCAAACTCCGCAAACTATTCTAACGAGATCGCTTATGCACAGCAGCAGGCAGCAGACTATGAGGCTATTATCGCACAGCAGCAGGCTCAGCTGGAACGTCTGGAAGCAGAGCGTATTGCAGCAGAGGCAGCCGCTGCTGCCGCAGCAGAAGCAGCTGCAGCACAGGCTGCAGAAGAGGCAGCTTACGATGAGAATTATGATGAAGATTCTTACGATGAGGAGTCCTATGATGAGGAGTCC
>JAUNAE010000114.1:0-1515 GCA_030527765.1 Eubacteriales bacterium | reverse complement strand
TACAACGAAGAATCTACTGGTGATGAAGGAACCACAGAAGAAGATTCCTACAGTGAGGAATCATATGACGAGGATTACAGTGACAGCGTAGAAGACAGTTACAGTGAGGAGACCGGTTCTTCCGAATCCTACAGCAGTTCTTCTTCAAGCAGCGGAAGCTCTGTTGCAAGCTATGCAACACAGTTTGTCGGTAACCCGTATGTATGGGGTGGTACAAGTCTGACAAACGGAGCTGACTGTTCCGGATTTGTACAGAGCGTTTACTCTTCCTTTGGAGTAAGTCTTCCTAGAACCTCTTATGAGCAGCAAAATGCCGGCCGTGAAGTATCTTACTCAGAGGCACAGGCAGGAGACCTGATCTGCTACGGTGGTCACGTTGCCATCTATCTTGGAGATGGTAAAATTGTTCATGCGTCCAATGCAGCTGAAGGTATCAAGATCAGCGACAACGCAGCTTACAGAACCATTCTTTCCGTAAGACGTCTGCTGTAATATTGAATATTAAGAACACAAGCTGTCCCGCAGAAGCGGGGCAGCTTTTTGATTTGCAGACTTGACAGAAAATAGTCAAAGTGTTATTATAATCTTAGTATAATTCCATAGTGAACTTACAAAGTGCTGAACCAGTCGGTTTAGAAAAGGGAATCAGGTGCGAAACCTGAGCGATCCGGTCACTGTAACAGAGGAGCAAACCTCATAGTCCATTGTGTCGATGACATGAGAAGGAGAGGGGCGTGATGATCCTGAAGCCAGGAAACCTGCTTTGTATGGCGAGGTTAAACTTCCGTGTAAAGTGTAACAACCAATTTTGGGGATCCGCAGCCCCGAGATGTTGTCCGCTTTCCGCAGAGCGGGCATTTTTTATGGAATAACGCCTGTTCATAAGAATTATACATGATTAAATGGCAGGCGATACTGTTTCGGATATGTTCGTTCCCTCCGCGCACTCGAGATCGAAAATATTTCTACCACGAAACAGCATCGCTACCGCTTTGTACAAGGGTAATCAAATGAATAAGAATGAGAAGGACGAGAATACGACAGTTCCCAATTGGATGGGAAAACAGTATTCTTTTTTTAGTCATAAAAACTGTGAATATTATCCATGTCATAAAGGAGCTAAGGAAGAAGACTTCAACTGCCTTTTCTGTTACTGCCCCCTCTACGCTCTGGGAAAGGACTGTGGAGGTAATTTTCGCATAACGGCCAAGGGCGTGAAAGACTGCACAAATTGTATGCTTCCGCATAAGAGAAAGAATTACGGGTACGTCACTGGGAAGTATCAGGAACTTATGCAGAGAATACAGAAATTTGACGAGATGGATGACAAGTAAGTAGACTGCTGCGAAGTGGTTTGCGCTCATGAGCAAATATAGGAGCAGATTGCGATGCTTGCTTTATCGGAGTAAAAATAAGACTCACGGTTTTCGGTTCATAAGGAATCGAAAACCGTGAGTCTTTTTTTAACCGAATCAAGTAAGTCCCCCGCTTCAAATGCGCAGAGCATTAAGCGGT
>JAUNAE010000113.1 GCA_030527765.1 Eubacteriales bacterium | reverse complement strand
TTTAGGTGGCTCCGAAGCTCTGAAAAGGTGGCTCTCAAGCATTGAAATAATCACTTGTCATTTTAATTGTCCTCCGATCCGAATCTGTAACTTTGGTCTCAAACCTGTCTCCAAGTTTAGAAAAAACTTTCAACCACAAGAACCTCAGCTAACCAAATAATCCCATATATTCCTAACCATCTGAAAACACTTTACTCTTCACGAAGTCTTCGTGCGTAGTCCTCTTTACTTTCATCTGTATATAAGTACTTCTCGATAGTTGACTCTTTGATTCGGCGTTCGTTAACATCCTTCAAGGTGTCTCTGGCCGCATCTTCTCCAAACATATCTAAGATTTTACAAAAATTCACTGCATCAAGCTTGTTTCTACCCATTGTGATTCCTCCTCATCAATTTACTCATCGACTTCTTCTATTGTATATTCCGGATATTCAAAATTATCTTCATCATATTCGTAATCTCCAGGATTCGACATATTGAGAATCTCAGCTCCTTCACGTGCGCATCCCTGTAGATATACGGCATATTCTTCAGCAGCTTCTTCGCTATCGAAGAGTTCATCTTCTTCGTCGCCGTCATCCCACACAATTTTGTACTTTGCCATGTTAATCATTCTCCTCTCCGATATCGTCTAAATTCATCTTCTGAACCATAAATAGAAGCGGAAGATATACTGTTTTTATGCCCGCATTCTGTACACTTCCAAACATAATGATGATCATCAAATCCAGGCTGATCATTCAAATATGCATTACATCGGTCACAGAACCAGTCAATGTCCGGAAATCTTTCACTCATATATTTTCCTCCTATTCCTCATCGCCTTCATTAATATCAACCTCAGTCATGCCTTTAATCAGTTCTTCTTTAGCATTCTCAATTTTGTGCTTTCGCATTTGTCTTTTGTTTGCAAAATAATTTTTTGCTTTGTTTATCCCGTAACCGATTGCAGTACATCCTGCACCAACAATTAATATGACTGGAAGCATTTCGGATCGTCCATCTGCTCGCGCATTTTCCTCAATCGTACTGAGTAACTGTTCCGGACCTCCAGCCTCTTTCGCCAACTTCGACAATTCCGAGTAATCCCAAGCTTTTGCCATGTTTCTGATTTCCCCACTTTCATCTCAATTTAATGCTTGTTTCTAATGTTTCTTCAACAAATTCACATCAGTCATCAAACAGGGGACATCCATCCTTGCACAGCGGATATGGTCCTCCGCAAGCTTGACATCCCACAGGAATTCTTCCTGTTTTCACCAATTTTCTGTACTTAAGTGTTTTAACCAATCTTTTAAGAGTTCTAGCCATCCTACATCCTCCTTTTAAGGTTCCTATGCCTTTGTTTTGAATTAATTATATCTGCTAAGTTTCCTCGAATAAATCATCGCTGTAGCAAGATGAGCTGTTGTATTTTTCTTTATGAGAAAAATTCTTATCCCGGAATTAGTAATCGCACTCCCGCTTTAACGAGAGGTATCCCTATTGGGATTAGAAGCAAAGTACAACAGCAAAGTATCCCTAACCCTCCAACAATTATTGCAAGCGGTAACTCTACAAATAGCCAAAAGCATGCCATTAGTAGAGCTCCTGTTAATTTGAACCCGATCCAGAATAATACTGTCAGGAACAACAGAATCATTATCAAACTTACCAAGTAATCCTCCTTTTTAAGATCTTGAAAAGGAAACTGCTCCAATGGTTGCTCCAATGACAATCGTGAATGCAGCTGCAGACACTGCCGGAACCAGTTCCATCCATTTTTTCTTTCTAGGTATTACTCGAGATGTTTTTCGGTAATCGTCCGCTTCTCTTTCTTCAATCTTGTCCTGCTGAGTTTCCGTTAAAACTTCTATCGCATGCGCAAAATCATTACGAACATCTTCGAAATCAACTCTCGAGTCGAATCCTTTTTGACATTGTGCAATTTCCTCCAGCGCAACCGTTAACCTGCTCATGACTTCTGGATCATAAGAAGTGTCGCTGGTGTAGTCCTGAATCACGTATTGAATCTTTCCTCTTCGACACCATTTTTCCATATGATACTGATCATTGATTCTCACATTCTTGTCTTTAGGATGGCTGAATACAATGTAGCTATCTACATATACAGGTAACGATGGAAGTTTTTCTTCAAGTGCATTTTTCAACAGTCGACGTTTTATTTCCATCTTTTCGCCCATACTAACATCGTGGTAGCATGTCGAATTTTCAACAAGGATACGTCCATCACTATTAATCGTAATGTCTTCCTTACAACCCTTCACTTCTAAAATGATGATTCCATTGTTGGTCAGGACAACTTCATCAAGTTCTGTCTCAACATCACCATCGCTGAGATATACATTACGAAGGCAAACCATTTCAGGACGATTTGCGAAGCTCACCGAGTGGGCAACAAAATCCTCGCTTTTGCTTCCTGCCATGGATATGGCTATCTCCTTGTCTACATTACGAAGCCCACGAATTGCCTTTGTTACTACCGGAAGATTCTCACATCCTTTTTCTCTGGATCTCTGTGTAATCCCAGCAATCAATTCGTTGAGTCTAACAGCATTCATGTTAAAGACATCATTACCAATATTGACCGCTTCTTTCTGCAACAGCAGTAACATTTCCATGTACTCATTATGAGTATAATGCTCTCTGTTGCAAATTCCCTTGCCAGCCATCAGATCAATTAGTTCATCGGATTTTTTTACAGTCATAATAATTTTCTCCTTCACAAATATTTTCTTTCATCCTCTGTTAATTTCCGACTGTTCACCGTCCTGGCTGATACGAATAGCACATTTAACACCAATCTTTTCAGCCAGTTCAGGATTCAACTGTAGCTTCTCAATTATGTGCAAACGAAGCATTCTCTCTCTTACAGTCATATAACTCATCCCTCCCTTGATTTGATGATTTAATTATAAAATGCTGTAACCTCTGAATAAATGATGGCTACAGCAAGATTCACCCCTTGTTTTTTACTCTATGAGAAAAATAAAAACGACTGTCGTCTCAAAATCAACAGTCGTTTTTATGTATTTCGTATGTATTTCGTTATCCTTTCTTACGCCTAGCTTCATAAGCTGCTACGTCAATATTTCCGGATGCGAGCATCTGTTCCGACCACAACTGAAGGGTTTCAACTGTGATAGAAATTTTTTCCAGGTCATCTTGAATTGCGATAAAGTCATCCATCTCGTCATTACTGATTTCACCATCAGCAGTTATTTCAATCAAACGCTCTTGCTTCCTATGCATAGAATTCAGAGAGGCCAGCATTTCCAGTATGATCTGCGATAAGTCTTTTATCTTCACCTCCGGAACATACTTCTTGCCTATATCGCATTGCTGTGAACAGTAGTAATTGCACAGTTCTGGATTTCCGTACTTGTCGGCCATGCGAACGACTTCCTCCGGATAAGGTTTTCGCCTTTCATTTTCAATCTTTTCAATTGCCTCTGGAGGAATAACCTCTAACAGTTCACTGGCCTCATCTCTTGTCAAATTTAAAGCCTCACGAGCCTTAAAATATATGTTTTTGTTTTCTCTTGTTGATATCTTTGGCAAGTTCCTTCATCTCCTTAAAAATACTTAACAAACTCTCTGTCCAGTCTGCCTTATTCATTCTTTTTAATCTGGGATCCTCATATTTCATTTCCGAGGTCCAAAAAATTTATCTCCATTTAGATGAATCATATGGTCTGGCATTTCAGAAATCCAAACCTCTGTTTCCCATGCAAGTTTTTCTGAAAACTTTTTAAAAGTTTTGAAATCAGGAAATGCCGTTACATATATCTTGCCTGAATTTACTGCTGATGTCATTTCCTCAATCTCAATGATACGCTTCGGACTCATTGGCCCAACAGATGTAACCGCTTCGACAAAATAGATCCAATCCTGATCTTCTCGGTAAAGAACAACATCAGGCATCTTGTCATGTAATGTAATTTCAAATCCCAATGCTTTCAATTTCTCTACTTTTTTTACCAAATCCTTCTCGGTAGTATCACCCACATATAAGCATTCTGAATTGGGCGCAAATCTTGGGGCAAACTCCTCTATGATTGCCTTTTGAAGTTGATTGTGTGAACCAGCAGAAAGACTAAAGTCAATTCCATTAATATTAACCGGCATCTTAGTCATTTCTTTCTTTGACGCATAAGTCTCAATCAACTTTTCATGGTAAATCAAGAATCTATCCAAAGACGAGTCCCATTTATTTGACCGGATTTTTCGAACCAATTCTAATGCCTCATCCGTCAAACGATAGCGATAATTCGGACTATTTGTTGCCTTTCCGTTGTCCTCAACTAGAGCAGCATTTCTAAAGTGATGCAATGCCTGTTTTCTAAAAGTTTCACGGCTGTTCTCAGCATAGGTTGTTCCATACTCATTGTTGGAAAACTGGATAATATCGTGAATTCGAATCCATGCATTGTCAGCATTTTTCCAAGACATATTCTTTTTCATATTACTCATAGCAAGCAAAACATAGCAGCATATATCACTCTGTTGAGCTTTTGGCATCCCTACCTGCCTTAAAAATTCTCGCGCTTCTTCTATTTTATCCATAAGCCACCTCATTTAAAATTTCATCACAAACATTCGTTGACAGTGATTCCGAATCTATTAACTCCGTTCCGATCTTTTCAATCAATGCTAACGGTGGAACCGGAATGCTATTGATTTCTGTGCTGTTTACCTGTGTGCTACCGTTCAGTATTCGGTAATACTGATCAAACAAAGTAGAATTGAGAACTGCAAATATACCATAAATGGCTTCTTTGCTCATTTTCTTCTTATCTGAACGTTCCACGAAGTTTATTTTATTCTGGGTTCCGATTTTGTCATATTCTGGAAAGTCGGATGCAAGATATATTCCGCATTGCAAACGTCTATGTTCTTCTTTTGCTGTAAAACGCTTACAGAAAACATAATCCTTATTTTCTTGAATTAGTCCTGGCTTTTCATCAATTACCCAGTCGTATTCTTTTCCTGAAGGCTGATGATTTACTCTTCCATTACGGATATGTTGACTATAAAATAAGGGAAGAGTATGCTCGTCAGGCTCCGGTCTTAGATCTTCCCATTGTCTAAAATCAACTACTATTCCTGTTTTCATGCGCAGACCTATATCTGGCATTGTTTGGCTGTACCTGTTAATTTTTTGAATGGTATCTATATCTTCTTTAGATGTTGGTAAAATTACATACAAATCTTTTCCAGTAACCACCGAACCATATGGCACCAGTAACTCAGTGATAGAATTGAAATCACTGTTTGATTGGCTCGATGTCAACAATACATTTATTGGCTCGTCCGTAGTTTTTACCAGCTTTAAAATGATTGTTTCTTGCAAAACTTGCTCTTGACTGAAAACCTTATCTCTACTAACAAACAAATGAATATGACTCAACTTACCTTTTCTAAGAAAATACTCTCGGAAGGCTTTGAAATATGCACCAGATGTCCAACTCCTTGGAATGATGTAAACCATCTCTTTTCCAAGTTTCAAATTAAACAGAGACATTGAAGCAAACAAAAAATATAAATTTGGTGCTCCATGAACAACTGTTGGCATTGCTTGTGCAGCTGCATGATCACGTAGAACTCGTAAGTATGGTGGATTGCCAATTACGAGATCATATTTAGGCGGATTAGGATTTGCGAGAAGCATCCCTTCAAAATCATAAGATTGAGAAAGGATATAGTCTTCTTTCACAATTTTGTAATTGAATACAATTTTTGCCTGCATCTTTATATATTCCAGATTTCGCTTTAATACAGGAAGAACATCTTCATCTGTTTCGTAGCATGTCAAACTGACTTCTTCGATTGTCCCGGATTTTTCTAATCTTTCAATCAAAGCCGCACTTAAAATGCCTGTCCCGGTACCTGGATCAAGGGCATCTATTTTCCTAGGAAGTAATGACAAATCAAACATGTTTGCCATAAAAATTGCAGTTTCCTTGGACGTAAAGAACTGTCCTTTCTTTTTTCTTTTACTTTTGGGCATAGATTCAAGGAAACACGCGGTTTCCTGTAATACATAATCAAGCATGTTTTCACCTCAGTTTATTTGCTAATTTCTAAAATATCATCTAACCCACAATTTAACTCTAAACATATCTTTGCTAATACTTCCAGAGATACAAACTCTTCCTTATTCATTCTTGAAAATGTACTGCCTGCAATGCCTGTTTTCTTTCTTAATTCCGATTTAGTCATATTGCGATCAATCAAAAGTTTCCAGAGCTTTTTATATGATACAGTCATGTGTCCTCCAGATCGGTTATATCAGTTATATGAATAATCTTAGTCTTAGTCATCACCTTTTATTATAGCTCGATTTTTACCAAAATTCAACGAATTATTCGAGAACTCGAATATATCAAACAAGTTTCCACTTCTCAATCTTATAACCATATTATGATTATTTTCACAAGATGACTTGGCCAGAACACCAAGTCTTGACCTGGCATTCTGACCTTGCTGATTTACCCTAATACCTTATGCCTGTTTCGCATTCAATCCGGTTTTCTTCGCCTGTTCACTTGCCTTTTTCCTGCGTTCCTCGCTGTAAGGGGCAGTCAACCGGACGGATAGTCTGGATTTCTCCAACTGATATAACACTCCACCTAGGTCGTCACTCCGCTCCATCCGGCAAAGCTCCGGATACTGCTTGGCGAATGCAGCAAGCTTACGCTTTAGGCCTGCATCGTAGGTCTGGATGCTGATCGGATCGTCAGTCTGGTTCCAGAGAATAATAGTTTCTTTCTCGTACTTAGTCAGATAAGACATCCTGTACCTCCATCACATAATTTAAGAGCTCATCATCTCCCAGCTCATCCTTCACTCTGCCGATCATGGCAATCTCCCTGTACTGTTTCCAGTATTCCTGGAACTTCGTAGGATCGTCAGCCTTGATGCACTCCAGTGTCCACTGAACATTATCGACCAGCTGTTTTACTTTTGAGTTCTTGACATAGCAGGCGAGGATCTTCATGTTCCAGATGCTCTCATCGAGATCCGGTTCCCAGAATGAGCAGATCATTGTTGCCTTGGCATAGTTCCACCAGATGGGAACCACGGAGTTCGGATCACCCTTGCCGATGGTCTCTGCGTGCATTTCCAGATTGTCCATTGCTTCTTCCACATCCTCCACAGCTACTGTGTACTCTTCACGGTAGCTCTGCGGTGTTGTCTTCGAATCAAGCAGCGCATAAAGGACATTCAGCGTTTCGATGCTGAAGCCTCCATACCACGGAGCTGCCAGCTTGTCTGCTCCATAGATATTTGCGATGGTCTCCTCCTTGTTCTCTGTTCCGAAAGCATAGAGCAACACCTTTTCCTTGAGATTGAAATTCTTTCTTGTCATTTTCGTCTTCCTCCTATATTTTTGACAAATTAATAGGAACCCTCCGACTGTGTTCACACGTACAGATAAGCTCCTATGTAAAAAGAGCCCTACAAACATCAATAAAGACGATTGCAAAAGCTCTACCAGTAACAATATGGTCTCTCAACGCTTATTCCATATGAGATCGTAGCCGAGCACATCTGCCAGTTCTACAACTTCGATATAGCGTAAAGTTCCTCGTTTCAGCTTTCCAGAAAAGTTAGGAACACTTCGGCTCCATCCATATTCCCTTGCTAGAATCTCTACAGCCTCATTCATGGTCAACCCAGAGCGGACAATATAAGCTTTGATTTCATTTCGCCATTTTTCGGCATAATTACTATGCATGTTTATAAATCACCTCCCATCAGTCTTTTTTTCGTGATATAATATAATGATAAAGATAGTAGTCGTTCTCCCCAAATGTCGTTCCTGTCCAGGAATCTCACCCCAACGTTTCGTTCTCCTTGGTGCGCTGAATGCATCACTTCTCTGAAGAACATATCTCATTTGGACGATCATGAAGTTTTCAATGTACGAGTACGCTTGCAGATACATCATAGTGAAAAAACGCGCTCCTTCCCGTATGTGTAAAAGGTTGGAAAACGACACAAAATATGCAGATTTCCACGCTTATGGATAAACAACGATTGAGAACAGAAAGGAGGTCGCAATGCAGCCTAAACTTTCCATCCAAGAGAAACTAAAAGATTTGCGAGTGGAACGAAGATTGACGCTTGAACAGCTTTCTGAAAAGGTTCATTTGTCCAGCTCCGTTCTTGGCAAATATGAAAGTAACGATTTTAAGGATATCAGTGCCTACAGTGTTGAAACGCTTGCCCGCTTCTATGGTGTTTCCACTGATTACCTGATCGGTCTGACAGAAAATAAAAATCATCCAAATACAGAGCTTAATGCTCTACACTTGGATGATGAAGCAATTGATATATTGAAAGATGGTATTTTCAATCATCGGTTATTATCTGAGATTCTGTGCCATAAAGGCTTCCAGCGCCTTATGCTCGATGCTGAAATTTATGTTGACCGTATTGCAGACATGCGGATCAAAGATATGAATGCCACCTTAGAGGCTGTCCGTCAAATAACATTAGCAGAACATAATAGTGGGCAGGAAGATTTATATACACGTACCATGGAGTTAGCTCAGATCGGGGAAGAAGAATACTTTAACCATGTTGTATCAGAAGATCTGACCGATATACTCCGTGATATTCGAGATGATCATAAGGCAGATTCTACAACCGCAGACGATGTTAATTCTTCTGTAGACAGCATCCGAGATCAGCTTCAGGATGCTCTATCCTTTGAGGGTAGTGATTCAGAGAAAAAAGCAAAAAGCTTTCTTGCAGTACTCGGAATTAATTATGATTCTATTAGCAGTGAGCAGTTTGTTACGCTCATGGAAATCCTGAAAAAATCGAAGCACATAAAAAGCCCTATCAGTCAACGTGGAAAGACTAAGCCATATCACTCCCACGGAAAAGGCAAGCGCAGAAAATAGGAAAAGCTCACTTATTCCTGCAATTAAGAGCCAAATAAATGAGCTTCGTAACGAATTTCTTACAATAAGGCCGCCCTGTATGCTGAGCAGGACGGTCTTATTATTACATGTTCAATTTTTCATTTCATGACCAGATAAAACTACGTAATCCAAGGTTAATATTCATGACTTTCTCGATAATCCATTCTCCAACAATCGGGACCATGAACACCACAAATCCAACAATAATCATCCGAATTGACTCTGCACCGGTATTGATCTGCATCAGATAACCAAGAATAGCAAGTAGCAAACAAATGGCGGCGAGTGAATTCAAGATAAAAGCAGAGCATCCAATAAGGAAGACTCCGAACCACTGGATCATCGTAACGACAATCACCAGTGGTATTGCAATAATCTTAACTGGCAACTTGATCAACCACATAATGACACCTCCAGTCAGCAGTAAATCATTTCTTTCTTGATGATTTCTTCGGCTCTGGACTTGATAGAATTCATTTGCCGTACCCATTCCATAGGATCTCTGCGCTTCAGATCCTCTGTAACATTCTCAGCATTCTTCATCTGTTCAACGATCAGCTCCACTCGTTCCTGAGCCTGTTCATTCAGATTTGCAAGGTATGAGTGCAGCTTGCAGGTCAGAATCAGCTCATTATAAAGAGGTGAGCAGTACTGCTTCAGATATGCCTTGTGGAGCTGTCCCCACAAACCAATCGAGCGGTGATCCGTCTCCGGAAGTGTCAACTCTGGTACATAGTAATCGCCTACAAGTACATAATCCAATCCATTGTGTTCATCATGGATTCTTTCCTTCAAATCGGTCATCTTTATTTCCTCCATCTGTCGATGGCTCGTCCTCCTCCAACATGATGACATCGGTAATATCGCACTTCAGTGCATCGCATATTCTGGCAAGGGTCTCCATGTTAATGCCCTTTCCCTTACCCATATTTGCAACCATGTTCGATGTCAGACTGGCAGCCAAACGTAATTGATTCTTACTCCATCCCTTATCTACAAGGGTATGCCATAACGGTTTATAGCTAATGTGCTTCATATTTTCCTCACTTTCTACTAAGAAGTGTTCATAATCATTCTCACCTCACATTCTATCACTCTACTTGTTATTTCGCCACATTTACTACCGATTCCGATTGAAGTGCGTCTGGATTATGTATTTCCTTTCT
>JAUNAE010000604.1 GCA_030527765.1 Eubacteriales bacterium | reverse complement strand
TAAGATTGTCCTTCCGAAATTGGGAGATGGATTATCACTAACAGATGATGAGCGAATCGTATATAATCTGCTCTCAAAAACGAGCTTAAAACCAATAAGTGATATTGTGCCATTTGTAGAATTTGGTAAATCGAAGACGTCACTTCTTTTGAAACGCTTGGTTGAGAAGGGAATAGTTGAGATTAAAGGTCAAGGTAAAGGAACAAGGTATATCAGAAAATAAAATTACTTGTCCAAACGGAATGGAGTCGAGACGGTCTGTCTCTTAAGTAGGAAACATATTGACTAATTAATCTGGAAAGTAAATAAGAAGCAAATATAATATGAACGCAGATAAGCAGTCCTCCGCCTCTAAGGTGCAGAGACGCAGGCGGGGATCGAGGGATGCTTATTGAACGATAGTTCAATAAGATGGCCCTGAAGTTTGAGAAGAAGTATGGGGTTAAGCGTGTCCGCGGATTATGCATCGACAGGGCGAATATGATTGATAAATACAAAAACTTGCTCTATTATTTGTTTTAATAATGAAATTAATTGTATTAGGGGGAACATTATGAAAAAAGAGATAGTTTTAGGACTTAGTTTAGCGCTTGGATTAAGTATGCTGACAGCTTGCGGTAACGATTCATCTCATCAGGCGAATTCAGCATCGACCGGGGATGCGCAGGCAGAAGAAGCGCAGGCAGAAGAAGCACAGATAGAAGATGCTGAAGCAGAAGATGCCGCAGTAGATGAGTCTGTTGACACTACGATCTATCATTTCGGAGAAACAGTCACTACCGGGGATGGAATGTTTGAGTTCACACCTGTTTTTGAGGGCTTTGCTGATAAATTGGCAAACTGGCCGGACTCAGATTATTTGACACCGGATGGACAGTTTTCCGGACAGACACCATATGAAGCTGCTGATGAAAAGGTAATGATGTACTTCTCCGGAACAATTGAGTATGTTGGTGAATCAAAGCAAAATGAGTCTTTTGCTTATGACTTCACAATAGATTACGATGACGGATATATATTTGAATTTGCTAATGGGGAAGCTTTTAATCGCGGCAACGGATATCATTCAGGATGCGGTATGATAGTAGATCCGGAAGAAGACGATTGGAAATATACGAACATAGCTGCTTTCGAACCGTTGAGCTCCAGTACAACAAGGCAAGTGAGATTTTGTATAGAAGTTCCTTACCAGATTGAAGAGAATATTGAAAAAACGATTATTACCTTCCATCTAAATGGGGAAGATCATATTTTCTCATTTGCTGATTGACGGCACCGATCATGTGTCATGCCTATTGCACTCATGTGGATCTAAACCACGTGGGTGCATTTTTTTATTTGAAAAAATAATGTCTAAATGGAATAAAAACGACTAAACGGGAATATTAAACTATTTTAGTTATGATATACTAACCTGGGTTGCGTGTAGCGTACCAAACTTGATATTTAGGAGGACAATATGAACAAAAAAGCAGACAGGCTTGAAGGAAAAGACTTAATTAACATCGGAATCTACTCAGCTATATATTTTGTTATTGTATTTGCGGTGGCGCTGTTGGGATATATTCCGATCTTTATGCCGCTCTTAACGGTTCTTGTTCCGATCTTAGGCGGGATACCGTTTATGCTTTTTCTCACGAAAGTAAGAAAACCGGGAATGGTCTTCATTATGACGATGATTATGGGAATCATGATGCAGCTTACAGGAATGAGTTACTATTCACTCATTGTCGGCTTATTCAGCGGAACCGCAGCAGAGCTTATCTTGAAAAAAGGAAATTATCAGAGTGCAAAATGTGCGGTGCTCACGAGCGGAGTATTTTCTATCTGGGTATGGGGAAATTTTATTCCGCTTTTTACGAATATCGAGAAGTATTTTTCAACCAGACAAA
>JAUNAE010000603.1 GCA_030527765.1 Eubacteriales bacterium | reverse complement strand
TGACCTCGACCATGCCAATCTTCCCATCCGGTAATATGCAGATGCGATCCGGCCAACCTACTGTACCTGAGATCCATTTCTCACAGATTCCGCCACGCTTTTTTGTTTCTAAAATTAACTGCCTTTCGACCTCGCGTTCTCTCATGGCATACCTCCATCAAAAGTTGGAGTGACGGTCATGGCACTCGTTTCATAAAACTCCCTATAGAGCTTTTTTCACTTAAAATTCTTCTATAAGGACTTTTTATATATGACTGCCATGACTGTCACTAATGGCTATTTTCATCTTTAAAAATTTAAGATATGACTGACATGACAGTCACTTTCAGAACCTATATAAAAAGGTTTCAAAATTCTCCTGCCATGAGTGTCACTCCAAAAAGTCCTGTCCGTCCTTCAATTGCAGGCCCGTGATCATGCGTCCGATATTCTTTCGTTTCTTCTCATAGCCCGCTTTCTCCAAAGCGCTATAAAAATCCGTGGTACTTCGAACGTACTCTCCATTCAAATTACAGCGTGCACGGTATGACTGATAGAGCTCACCGGATTTCACCTCATAGGAAGGATCAATATCACAACACTCATCCAGAAACTGCCCCAGCCAGTCATTCTCCTCGCGGTACGCTTCAATGGCATCCTGCACGATCTGCGGTTCTCGGATTTTGAAGTCTGCATCGATGGCCTTCTTAGCGCCTTCGATGATCCAGGTCATGACATACCCGCCTGCATTATCAAAGAGGTAGTCTGCATAGTTTTTGATATCGCTTTTCCCAGTAATCTTCGCATTGAAGGGAATAACCACCAGACGACGCCAGATACCATCGTCATTTGCTCCGACCTTTGGCAGATGATTCGTGTAAAGAACCAGCGTATGCGAAGGTACAAAGGAAAATGGATCCTTATACTTCTTCTCTGCCTGAATTTCATCGGTAGAGCACAGCTGTTTTACCGTAGCGGTATTGAGGCGCATGCCTTCCTCCATCTCGGAAGCAATGATGAGACGCTTCCCCTTCAGCTCTGCCATTTCCGGCTTCACGTTACGCTTACAGTTCATGGTCAGCGCTTCCGCAGAAATCTTTCCTGCATAATTTCCAAGCACGCGATAGATGGTATTCCAGAAGGTCGATTTACCATTGGCACCTCCGCCATAAGCAATAATCATATGTTCCTGGAACACCTTTCCAACCGCTGCCGAGCCAACCGTCATCTGAACATAGTCAATTAGCTCTCTGTCTCCCTGGAAGAACGTAGTAAGCGCATCCTCCCAGATCTTCTTTCCAACCTCGGATGGTGCGCAGGATGTGATCTTCGTGATATAGTCCTGTGGATCATGATGCCTCTTTCCAGCCATTCCCTTATTCATATCAATGGTGGCTTCCGGCGTATTGATGAGGAAAGGATCCTTATCCAAGGATGATACCTGGATCGCCAGCATCGGCTTTGCTGCATTCATTGTCGAGACAATATATTTATAATCACGACGCTTCTGCACAAACTTCAGATAATTTTTGGCACCAAGCCACATATAGAAAAGACCAAGCAGCTTAGGTGTAGCGCAAGCCTTCTCGAGATCCTTCCCTCCGGCCCGGACTACCACTTCCTCAACGCCTGCAGAGATCAATGCTTTAACGGATGCTTCCACGGCATCCTCCGCATCTGCAAGCTGCAGATCTAGGAATTCCTCCGTTGCACCAACCGCCAGCTGCTTATCCTCTCGCCAGCAATCCCCGTCGAAGCGAAGATAATCCGTTGCTGAGGTGTATTTGAGCTCATTGCCATATTCTCTAGTGAGGACCTTCGCCTCTCCAATATCGGAATAATCCTCTGGTTTCAGAGAACCATTTCCGAAGTCATCGTTATACTCTTCTGGCGGCACATAGCCATCCGAAGTCA
>JAUNAE010000602.1 GCA_030527765.1 Eubacteriales bacterium | reverse complement strand
TGTTTCTGATTGCTCTTCTAAACTTCTCCCTTGCGTTCCAACCGGAATTGTTTCCGTTTCTTCCGACACTTGGTTTTCCCTCGATCGATTGCGAATGATATCTGTCTCGGTTAAACTCTGATCACGTTCCCGGTTCTTATTTTGTGTGACCAGAATTGTCTCGGTTTCTTCCTTCCCGGGCATGGGTTTTGAAATTACCGTGGATGTTACAGTACTCTGATCCTTTGTTTCTTTTCGCTTTTCCGTCTGTTTTGTAATTCTCTGATCCAGTTCCCGAGAGGACATATGGACCTTACAAGCCTGCAGGGCATCTCTCATTTCATCAGCTGTCTGATATCGGTCCTCCGGGCGGAAACTGGTGGCTTTTCGTATGATATCCGTTAATTCCTTTCCTCCCAAAACCGGATCCGGAAGCGGCTTTCCAACCCATCTCTTGCTCTGAGCATCTGCGATCTCTTTTGCCGATGGCTGCATTCCTGTCTGACTGACAAAAGGAAGTTTTCCATAGTTTAGCTGACGATACAGAACCAGACCCAACGCATACAGGTCAACGGTGCTGTTGTAGTTCTTTTCTTCTCTGAAAACCTCCGGTGCCATGTAATTATAGGTTCCCTGAATGGACATATTCGTCTGCGTATGTTCTTTGTATCTGGAGATACCAAAATCTCCCAGTTTGTAATCCCCATACTCCGAAACCAGAATATTCGAGGGCTTAATATCCCTGTGGATGATGTTTCTTTTTTCGCATGCAGACAAGGCGTTACAAATGTCACTTCCCAGTTTCAGCACATCCCTTACAGACATTGCTCCCTGTTTCACACTGTAACAATATTTATCCAGTTCTGTCAGTAATTCCATCCGAATAAACAGGTAATAACCTATAGTATTTTCCTGCTTGACAATCGCACTGTCTTGAATAGAAACAATATTTGCAGCTGATTTCAGCTGCTCCATCAACAGAATTTCGTTATTCAGTTTTTCAACTTGCTCATAAAAATATGCATCGATTTCTTCTGCAGACATTCCATTTGCCTGCAGTTCAAAAAGTTCCTGATTTTGTGCCGGAATCTTGATAACTTTTACGGCAGCACGGGAAACAAAACCTTTATTGACCTTCTGGGCTTCGTAAACTTCACCAAAGGAGCCTCCGCCCAGTTTCTTTCCTATTTCCCACCCCTGCCAGGGCAGTTTCAATTGATGATCTCTTTCCATACTTCTTCCTTAAACTATGTTTTCCAAATCCCGTTTCGATGTCACTTATTTCACTTTGACAGATACCGATTTACTGTAGGCACTGTAGAATGTTCCTCTGGATGAGTTTGTCTTATAACAGCGAATGTGGAACTGATATGTTTTTCCTTTTTTCAGGCCGCTGATTGTCTGAGAAGTTACTGTGGTCTGTGGGCATTTTTTCCATCCGGTTGTACCGTTTTCCTGATACTGCACTTCATATCCCATTGCCGGAACCTTACTCCAGGTCAGCTTCACTTTGCCATTTCCCACTGCAGATGCTTTCGAAATGGTAGGCTCCAGAAGACGATAAATGGCAACTCCTCTCTTATCATAAGAGGTCGCACAATTCTTTCCTCTCTGGGCGGCAACAGAATAAATATATCCCCCTCCATAATTGTTTTTGGCGCTGGTATCATAATACATAATCGTGTCACCGGAAATGGTAAGTGATGAGGAATTCGCCATAACTGTATCAATTTTTGTCCAGTCACTCTTATATTTTCGGTAAATCACATAGCGATCTGCCACTTCACTTGCCTTAAATTTTACGCCCAAACCTTTGACACTATTGTAAGCTCCAATCAGTTCCGGACGCTTACTTACATTGATTTTTGTAACCGTTTTGACATCTTCGATATAAGCGTAAACAGCTGCTCTTCCTTCTC